>JAHDCQ010000518.1 GCA_020629845.1 Saprospiraceae bacterium
CAGAAGAATGCCACTTTTCGCAAAAAATGAAATAACTTTCTGATGAAAACAACACAAACACGATGAATAAACTACTACTCACTGCAATCAGTTTAATCGTATTTCCTACTTTACTCTTTGCACAAAAAAGCAGCGCGCCCTATCGCGCAGGCGAATTATTGATACTGCCCGCAGGCAATTATCCATTGGAAAGCATTATCAAAGATTATCCGAATGTAAATTTGAAAATCGAACGCCAACTATCTAAACATATGAATATTTGGCAGTTGCAGTTCGATACCGATAAATGTACCCATGAGCAATTATTAGCCACTATGCGTACCGACAAACGCATCGAAGCGGTACAAAATAATCACCTTTTTGAGCCGCGCCAACAGACATTTCCCGATGATAATGTCCGTTGGGCACATCATCATTGGTTTGGCGATGCCGATATAGATATGCCGGAGGCTTGGACGATTGCCACGGGCGCAAGTGGCACAAATGCCCTCGGCGACGAAATTGTGCTTGCCATTATAGATGGCGGTTTTGCCACTAGCAATCATGCCGACCATAACTATTGGGTAAATACGAACGAAATAGCAAACAATGGCATTGACGACGACGGCAATGGCTATGTAGATGACTATCTCGGCTGGAATGCGGTGGATAATAACGGTAACATTCCTGACTCGCCTGGGCATGGGCATGCAGTGGCTTCTTGGGCAGGCAATATCGGAAATAATGGCACAGGCAATGCAGGCGTGATGTGGAATGTGAAACTTATGCGCGTACTCGTATTAGGCGGGGCAGCAGGGGGCAATAATGAAGCCTCCACTATTGCAGCGACGGATTATGTTATCAATGAACGCACAATTTATGACAACACCAATGGCGCAGATGGCGCATTTATAGTAGCGACCAACAATTCCTATGGCATCAATGGAGATAATACTACCAATCCGCTTTGGTGTGCCGTTTATGATGCTTTGGGTACATTGGGCATTATTAGCTGTGGCGCGACGACTAATGCCGATGTGAATGTAGATATAATAGGCGATTTGCCCACTTCTTGCCCAAGCGATTACTTGATTTCAGTCTGTAATACCAACTATGATGATACCCGCAACCCTTCGGGGCATAGCACGACGCATATTGATTTAGGCTCACCAAACTATTCCACTTCAGAAGCCACACCCAATGTCACAGGCACTATCGGACTGATGCATGCGGCTATGTGTAGTGCGTATGCGACGGAATATAAAAACAATCCTGCGGCAGTTGCTTTGGAACTCAAAAATCTCATCCTCAATGCCGTTGATCCATTGCCTGGTTTGCAAGGCTATACCGTCACGGGTGGTCGTTTGAACACCTTTACCACCCTAGCTCATATGCTAAGTACTGAGTGTGGTGGCAACTATCCACCTGTCACTAATTTCTCTGCTGACATAGCAGATATTTGCGTGGGCGAAAGCATACAGTTCACCGACGAAAGTGATTTACTCCCTTCAGCTTGGTCTTGGACATTCAGCGGTGGTTTGCCTGCTGCCTCTACTGCCCAAAACCCTAGTGTTACGTATAACGCGCCTGGTACATACGACGTAAGCCTGATAGCTACGAATGCCGACGGCAGCACTGCATACTCCCAGACGGGCTTCATCACGGTTTCGGATATTGTGGGCGGCCCGATTCCCTATGCACAAGATTTTGAAAGTGGCTCGGATTGGACAGTTGAAAATCCGAATAATGATGATACTTGGAATATTATTTCAGGCGATGCTTGTAATGGTATGGTGTATGCTATTGATAATTTTACAAATAATTTCAATGGCACACAGGACATCCTGACGGCAAGTTTCGATCTGGCAGGCTATAGCAATGTGCAATTGCAATTTGATGTGGCTTATGCTCAATATAATGACAATTATAATGATGGTTTGGAAGTGACGGTTGATGCCTGTAATACACCACCTACAACGGTCTATGACCAATCAGGTACGGACTTAGCGACTGCCCCCGACGATGTTGAAGCCTTCGTACCTGCTGACTGTAGCGAATGGCGCACCGAAACCATTGACTTATCCGCTTATGATGGGCAGGAAATTGCGATTGATTTTATCAATAATAGTGGTTGGGGAAATTGGCTGTATTTGGATAATATTTCCATTAGTGGTTTCGTCACGCTGGATATAAAAGTATTGCTGCAAGGCTGCTATGATGTTAGTCTCGGCACTATGCGAACGAGTGTAAATAGCATGCTACCAATGGCACAGCCTTATAATGTTGTTCCCTGGTCATACGCAGGTACAGAAACCCTTACTACAATGCCTGCCGATATTACCGATTGGGTACTGGTGGAATTGCGCGATGCCACTACGCCCTCTGCTACTATTGCGCGCCGTGCTGCCTTGCTGCGAAATGATGGAATAGTAGTAGATTTGGACGGCACATCTCCACTAGGATTTAAAGACCTTGCACTTGGTGATTATCATGTAGTAGTGCGACACCGAAATCATTTAGGCATTATGACGAGTGCTGCGGTGACTTTGGATTGAATGTCGTTAACTTACAATGCTATGATTTGAAACGAAGGTGGTGAGTTAGGATAAAATGGAAAATACGTAGGTTATTATTTTCTAA
>JAHDCQ010000519.1 GCA_020629845.1 Saprospiraceae bacterium
CGCGATTTGCTGCCCATAAGCATCCGAACTTGTCTGTTGGATAGCGGTATGGATGCTACTCAAATAATCGCTTAAGCTAAAGTTGATTTTCCCACGTGCCGATTGCTCCACGATGCGCGCCAAACGCTCTGGCTGCAAGAGCATCTTAAGCGTATGCGCTGCCGAAGCCTCTGCTGCACCTAGCGGGTCAAAAACCATAGCGGTATGTGTTTTAAATAATTCACGCCCACGACGATAGCCAAGCGGTTGTGGAGGAATCAAATCAATCACATGCTCAGGCAGACGTAGGAAATCGGCTTGTAAAGTAGCGAGCAGGGCATCTAGAGCTGCGCTTTGGTCGGTACTAGTTACTACTTGGTTAGTCGCTTGTCCGTCGCCACGTGTAGCGTAGCTATATTCTACTCCACCGATGAGTTTTGCCGCAGCTTCCACCTGATAGCGATGCGCGAGATAGACGGGTACAAATACATTTTCGAGCGTTCCCATAGGCGCGCCTACGGGTATATTTTTTTCGGAAAACTGCGCCATTGCCTTTGCTCGCACTTTACTGATTCGCTCCAGTTCTTCTACTGCCGATGCACCATTATCCCACAAATGCCCTAGTGGATGCGCGCCACCTTGCGGACGTGCATCTGCATCCGAGATATAATGAAAACCTTGTGAAATATTGTCGCTTAGGATTTCTTGCAAAGCCACCACTTCATCCGTACCTTTTGGAAAGTCTTGATAGCCATAGAGTACCGTGCGCTTATCCCAAGCACCAATGCCCACATCATAAGCATCCGAAAAATCCATTTCGCCCTTATCATTCAATTGAATATAAGGATGCGGATAATCCATCACCGAGGCGCGATTCTTGGCACTTGCTGCAAAATTGTGCATCAAACCAATCGTATGCCCGACCTCATGCGCTGATAATTGGCGAAGGCGCGCTAGAGCCATTTCGAGTAGTCGTGGGTCGGGAGTTGTGCCATTTTCGTAAGGCTGCAATAAGCCTTGTGCAATCAAAAAATCTTGTCGCACCCGCAACGAACCGAGCGAAACATGTCCTTTCAAAATCTCGCCTGTGCGCGGGTCTGCCACACTTGCACCATACGACCAACCTCGCGTAGAACGATGCACCCATTGAATGACATTGTAGCGCACATCCATCGGATCCACATGCGCGGGCATTTCCTTTACTTGGAAAGCATCTTTATAGCCCGCCGCTTCATAGGCTTGATTCCACCATGCTGCACCTTCTATGAGTGCCGATTTTACAGGCTCAGGCGCGCCTCTATCCACATAATACACGATAGGTTCAAGGGCTTCGCTCACTTTTGCAGAAGGGTCTTTTTTCTCCAAGCGATGCCGACGAATATAGCGTTGTGTAAGGGGCGTACCAATCGGAGAAGCATAATCCTGAAAACTCGTAAACATATAACCAGAACGTGGGTCAAACACACGGGGCTGATATTTATCATCGGGTAATTCAATGAAAGAGTGATGTTGGCGTACCGTCACCGCATTTGGAGAAGGCGTGACCGATTCTACCCAATCTCCTTTGGCTTGCCCAGTAAAGGTAAGTGTGGCCTCAAATTCGGTATTCTTTGGGAAATTTTTACACATTGGCAAATACATCGCCGAGCGCGAAAGGTCGAGTTTGTACATACCTTGTTTGCGCTGAGCCATACGCTGCGTTACGCCATGTGCATCGCGCATGAGGAAGTTGGTGGCATCTACCATGAGTTTTCCATTGGCTGCTTTTTCTGCCTTAAATCCCCATAGCACCGACTGTGCAAATGCCTCCGCTACAGAGGCACGTTCGGCAGCATTATCACTCACAGCACGGTAGTCGTAATTGGGCTGCACGAGTAGGACTTTTGGCCCTGTTTTTACAAATTTCACGATACGCGTATCGCCCAATTGTCCTCTATCCAATCCAATATCATTCGAACCAATGCCTGCCGCCAAACCATTGACATACAGAAACTCGGTATCTAGTTTATCTATTTCTAGGAAAATTTTGCCTGTGGCATCGTCCCAATAAAAGTTAAAATAGCCTTCTTTCTTCTCGGCTTTGGCGAGTTTATTACCAATATCTATTTTTTTGTCTTGTGCAAAAGTAGTCGTACAAATAGCAAAAAATGATAGTAATAAGAACGTCAATCGAAAATTCATATGGATTGTAATTTTGTTCTGTTAAAAGGGGAAATAGCAGTAATTGTTTAGGGTTAATTCATCTGCTAATTTCCTATTAGCAGATGAATTATTCGTTTGGATAGGCAGTAGCAATTTAGAAGCTGATAGGAAATCAGCATCTAAATCGTTACAGTTCCCGCACCCAAATATTGCGAAAGCGCACTTTATCACCATGATCTTGTAGCAAAAGCGGCAATTTTTCAGCATGTGGCACATAGTGTGCTTTGCCGATATACACACAAGGTCCTTCTAATTCGGCATTATTTTGAATCAGTACGCCATTATGAAAAGCTGTAATGGTAGCAGTTCGCTCCAATTTACCATCTTCGTCAAAACGCGGCGCATTGAACACAATATCATACGACTGCCATTCCCCCGGCGGGCGCGAAGCATTCACCAATGGAATATGCTGCTTATACATCGCACCTGCTTGCCCGT
>JAHDCQ010000106.1 GCA_020629845.1 Saprospiraceae bacterium
TCAAGCACCCTTTCGACGATAAACAGGTGCTAAAAGAAGCACTCGAAATTTGAAAATTTATTATTGAACCACATAAGGTATATAAATAGGTATTAGGTACAAAGTATTATGTATTAAGTACTTTAAGCTTACTCCATAGTTTTGAACCATAGGAGCATTATCAATAAATTGGTTTTATACCATTCTCCACCTAATACATTATACCTAATACTTAATACCATAGTGTCCTTATATGCCTTATATGGTTCAATACAAACAAAAAAGGATACATTTGCGTGGCAAACGAAAATGAGAAATCATGCTTTATCACTTATTTGAATACTTATCCGAGCGATATGACTTTGTGGGGGATAATCTCTATCAGTTTACCACATTTCGAGCAGGCGTAGGCATTGTATTGTCCTTGATTATCAGCATGGTATTTGGTGGCAAAATCATCAATGCGCTCCACCGCTTACAAGTGGGGGAAACCGTGCGTGATTTAGGATTAGCAGGACAAAAACAAAAACAAGGAACACCCACTATGGGCGGTATCATCATCATTATGGCGATTTTGATACCTTGTTTATTGGTGTCACGTTTGGACAATGTCTATATCCAATTGATGCTCTTCACCACGCTTCTGATGGCAGCCATTGGCTTTTTGGATGACTATATCAAAGTCTTCAGAAAGAACAAAAAAGGCTTGCATGGACGCTTCAAAGTGATGGGGCAAATCGTATTGGGCTTAGTCGTCGCACTCACGATGCTGTATCATAATGACATCGTAGTTCGCATGGATATCGCTGATGCACAAGCAGAAGGTTTCAATATCACCGAAACCGTGCCTGTGAAGATGGAAGACGGAACAACTAAGGATTATGCTTACGTAAAAACGACACTCACCAATGTCCCTTTTTTAAAGCAAAACGAATTTGATTACGCCGATATCATTGGCTTTTTCAGCGATAATGCGAATAGCTTAGTTTGGATAATCTTCATGCCGTTCATCATCTTCCTAGTCACAGCAGTATCCAATGCCGCTAACTTGACTGATGGATTGGATGGGCTTGCGACAGGCGTTTCGGGCATTATTGGCGGTACGCTCATTGTGCTGGCCTATGTATCAGGAAATACCGTTTTTTCGGAATACTTGAATATTCTGTATTTGCCTGGCACGAGCGAATTGGTGGTTTTTGCTGCTTGTTTTATCGGAGCTTGTTTGGGCTTTTTATGGTACAATGCCTATCCCGCGCAAGTGTTTATGGGCGATACAGGCAGCTTGACATTAGGTGGCATCATCGCAGTATTAGCCATTTTGATTCGTAAAGAATTATTGATACCGATACTCTGCGGCATTTTTGTAGCAGAAAATCTATCGGTGATTTTGCAGGTGAGCTACTTTAAGTATACCAAACGCAAATACGGCGAAGGCAGACGCATTTTCAAAATGTCGCCTTTGCATCATCACTATCAAAAACTCGGCATGCCCGAAGTGAAAATTGTGACGCGCTTTTGGATAGTGGCGATTCTACTAGCGGTAGTGACGATTTTGACCTTGAAATTGAGATAATAAAAGTCTTTGGCTTTTGGTCTTTAGTCTTTAGAAAGCTAAAGACCAAAGACTAATTCGCTAAAGACCAAAATATAAACAATGTCCTTAGGCACAAGAATATATGCAGAACTAAGAGGTGACAAAGTCATCTGGGCAATACTCGCGGTATTGGCTATGTTCTCCATTTTGATTGTGTACAGTTCAACGGGGACATTAGCGTATCAGCACAAAGGTGGTAATACGGAATTTTACTTATTGAAACACGTAATTATCCTTGTTTTTGGCTTGATAATTACCTATTTCGCCTTCTTGCTGCATTACGAACGCTACAAGCAAGCTGCGCCCTATCTCATTCTGTTGGCGATACCTATCTTGGTATACACCATCTTTTTAGGGGCAGATTTCAATGATGCACGGCGTTGGATTTCCGTGCCAGGCGTAGGCGTGACTTTCCAAGCTTCCGATTTTGCGGAGTTAGCCTTGGTCATCTACATTGCACGAGAATTGACGAAAAAGCAAGAATACATCAAGGATTTTCAGGGTGCATTTTTGCCTATCATCACGCCCGTATTGCTGATTTGCAGCCTTATCGCACCCGCCGATTTATCTACGGCAGTCGTGCTGTTTTTGACCTGCATCGCGATGATGTTTATGGGGCGCGTAGCCTTGCAATACATCGCGCTGTTGGCGGTTTTAGGTGTGGTTGCCTTTACCTTTTTGATTGCTTTAGGCGAATTTTTCCCAGAAGTAATCCGTATGGAAACTTGGGTAAGTCGTTTCCGAGAATTCACGACAGGTACAGGTGATTTATACCAAGTCGAGCAATCAAAAATAGCCGTTGCGAATGGGGAATGGTTTGGTGTAGGGCCAGGCAATAGCGTACAGCGCAACTTTTTGCCACAGCCTTATTCCGATTTTGTGTATTCGATTATTATTGAAGAATACGGTTTGATAGGTGGGCTTTTCATCATGATACTATACATCATGTTATTTGTACGCACCACGCGCTTAGTGACGAAGAGTGACAAAACCTTCGGTGCTATGGTAGCGATTGGACTAAGTACTTTACTCGTTCTACAAGCCTTGATGAATATGGCGGTCGCCGTCAATCTAGTACCCGTAACAGGACTGACGATGCCCATAATAAGTATGGGAGGAACATCCTTGCTATTCACTTGCTTATCATTCGGTATCATTTTGAGTGTAAGTAAGCATGTAGGGTAATTTTGGTAGAAGGTGACTTTTACTAAACTTCAAAAAGTTTAGTAAACGTGAATTCAATCTCACATCTCCGAAAAAATGAAAATAATCATAAGCGGCGGGGGCACAGGCGGACACGTTTTTCCAGCGATTGCCATTGCCAATGCCATACGAGATATACAGCCTGATGCGGACATTTTATTTGTAGGCGCGAAAGGCAAATTAGAAATGGAAAAAGTCCCGAAAGCGGGATACCCGATAGAAGGGCTAAACATTAGCGGCTTTCATCGGAAATTGACCATGCGGAATTTGATGTTTCCATTCAAACTCATCAGTAGTTTGTGGAAAGCGAGAGGTATTGTAAAGCGATTCCAGCCTGATGTAGCGGTGGGCGTAGGTGGTTATGCCAGCGGCCCGACGCTCGAAATGGCAAGTCGTGCAGGCATACCTACTTTGATACAAGAGCAAAATTCGTATGCAGGCGTAACGAATAAATTACTTGCCAAAAAGGTGAAAAAAGCCTGTATAGCTTATGACAATATGGAACGCTTTTTCCCTAGTGAATGTATACAGTACACAGGAAATCCTGTACGCTCGGATATACTCGATCTAGCGGATAAGCGCGAAGAAGGTTTGCGATATTTTGGCTTAGAAGAAGGTAAAAAGACGATTTTTGCCTTTGGTGGTAGCCTCGGAGCAAGAACGATAAATGAGGCATTCGCCAATAGTACGGACTTACTGGAACGCGACGATGTGCAAGTATTGTGGCAAATGGGTAAGCTTTACGAAGATACCTATAAAAATAGCGTAACGGCGCAATTGCCAAATGTAGAAGCACGCACCTTTATTGACAGAATGGACTTAGCCTACGCAATGGCAGATGTCATCATCGGACGGGCAGGAGCTTTGACAATCTCAGAGCTTTGTATCGTGGGTAAAGCTGCAATTTTAGTGCCTTCGCCCAATGTAGCAGAAGATCACCAAACCAAAAATGCAATGGCATTGGTGGATAAAAATGCTGCACTTTTAGTAAAAGATGCAGCAGCAAAAACCGATTTATTGCCACGTGCTTTAGAGTTATTAGAAGCCGATGGCGCACAAACAATGCTAAGTCAAAATATACAACAACTTGCCAAGCCTAATGCTGCTACTGAAATTGCAAAGGCAGTGATTGAATTGGCGAATAATTAATAATGAGCAATTAATAATGAATAATTAATGCTTGTATTTCAAATCAAGAAAAGCAATTATTAATTATCAATTATTAATTATTAATTGAAAAGTGGATAACAAACGAATCATACGATACATCGGTCGCCTATCATGGGTGGTGGTGCTGCTACTAGCGGTGGCTGCGCTTTTTGCAGGGGTGCGAAATCGGTCGGTGAGTTTGTCGTCAGATATACGAGTGCATATTACGCCACTCGAAGGCTTGGACAGCACCCTCATTCGGAAAGCCGATGTGATGGATATTCTGTCCAATAGTTTTGAAGAAAATATTTTAGGTAATCGCCTAGAACGAATTGACATTCGCCGCGTGGAGGAAGTATTAGAAGAAAATGCGTTTGTGAAAAATGCAGATGCCTACTTAGATGCGGATAATATTGTCAATGTAGATATTTCGCAACGTGCGCCCATTATGCGCGTGAAAGACCACGACGGACGCGATTATTACTTGGATGTAAATGGTGTATTTATGCCAACTTCCAAGCACTATACGGCGAGAGTGCCTGTGATAACGGGCTACATTCCGCCACATGTGCCTGACTTGATGACGCGTGAGAATTATTTGCTCAAAAATTTATTTGACTTAGTGCAAATCATTCGGGCAGATGAATTTTTCAATGCATTAATTGAGCAAATACACGTCGCACAAAATGGCGATATAGCATTTGTGCCAAAAATTGGGAAACAACAAATTCTATTTGGCAAATACCTTAATATAGAACCGAAATTAAAACGATTGAAAATATTTTATAAAGAAGCCATTCCACACGAGGGTTGGCAGAAGTATAAAATGGTTGATATACGATTTGAGAATCAGATAGTTTGTAAAAAATAATTTTGAACCACATAAGGCATATAAGAACACATAAGTCTTATATAGTTTAAAAATCGAATTAAAACATCCACGAGAAATGACCGACACAAATCATAATCCACTAGTAGTTGCACTAGATATCGGTACAACCAAAGTCTGTGCTATCGCGGGTCGTAGAAGCGAGCATGGGCGCGTAGAAGTGCTGGGCATCGGAAAGGTAGATTCCGTAGGTGTACTGCGTGGTGTGGTGTCGAATATTGAGAAAACTGTTCGTGCTATTACAGAGGCGAGTGCTATGGTAGGGCGTGTGTCGAAGCAAGACTTCACGCACGTACACGTAGGCATTGCTGGGCAGCACATTAAGAGTTTACAACATCGCGGACTATTGACGCGCGACAGCAATCACACCGAAATTAGTAAGGCAGATATTGAACGCCTTATTCATGACATGCACAAGCTTGTATTGCCACCTGGCGATAAGATTCTGCACGTCATTCCACAAGAATTTACCGTAGATGACGAGCGTGGCATCACCGACCCAATCGGGATGTCGGGTGTGCGTTTAGAGGCGAATTTCCATATTATTACAGGCCAGATTACGGCTTCTAATAATATCTATCGCTGTGTAGAGCGTACAGGACTAAAGGTAGCAAGCATGACGCTTGAACCTATCGCTTCTGCTGCGGCTGTACTGAGTGAAGAAGAAAAAGAAGCAGGCGTAGCACTAGTAGATATTGGAGGTGGTACAACGGATATTACGATTTTCCAAGAAGGTATTATTCGCCATACAGCGGTTTTGCCATTTGGTGGAAATATCATCACAAAAGACATCAAAGAAGGCTGTCGCGTGATGGACGGACAAGCAGAAAAACTGAAAATAAAGTTTGGCTCTGCATTGGCTGATGAAGTGTTTGATAATCGCATCATCACGATTCCTGGCTTGCGTGGTCGTTCACCGAAGGAGATTTCGGAGAAGAATCTTGCACACATCATACAGGCGCGTGTAGAAGAGATTTTGGACTATGTGCTTTGGGAAATTCAGCGTTCTGGCTATGAGCGTAAATTGATAGCTGGTATCGTGCTGACAGGCGGCGGCGCATTGCTCAAGCACATTGAGAAATTGGCAGAGTTTCATACTGGAATGCCGACGCGGATTGGTGTGCCGGTAGAGCATTTGGCACATGGCTATTCTAAGCAAGTAAGCAGCCCAATATATGCTACTGCCATTGGTCTGTTGCTGAAAGGTATCAGCGATGTTGAAAGTGGTCGCGTGAGTTACCGCCAGCAACCACAGAAGGTAGAAGAACCTGTTGCGGAAATAGCGACAGAAGTGAAGCAAGACGAACCTATAGATAATAGCAAGTGGTACGAGCAGTTATTCAATCGTACCAAAGAGTGGTTTGAGGCGGAGCCAGATTCTAAATTTTAGTTTTAGTATTTCCATGCCAAGCACCGCTTGGCATCTACAACAAGTTAAAAACCCATCGCTTATGATGATGAAAATATTAAACGAAATGAATGAAACACCGATTATCAAGGTGATTGGTGTAGGTGGTGGCGGTAGCAATGCCGTGACGCACATGTACAATCAAGGTATCGTAGGTGTTGATTTTGCGATTTGTAATACCGATTCCCAAGCGATGGATTTGAGTCCCGTACCTGTGAAAATGCAGCTTGGACCTAGCCTTACGGAAGGTCGTGGAGCGGGTTCTAAGCCAAATATTGGTAAAATGGCTTGCGAGGAAAGCATCGAAGAAGTACGCCAGTATTTATCGAATAATTGCAAAATGCTTTTCATCACAGCAGGCATGGGCGGTGGTACTGGAACGGGTGCTGCGCCGATTATTGCAAAGGCTGCACAAGAATTGGACATACTGACGGTAGCTATCGTGACGACTCCTTTCACTTTTGAAGGTCGCCGACGTGGTGGACATGCAATGGAAGGCTTGGAAGAGTTGAAAAAATATGTGGATACCATAGTTGTGATTTCTAATGACCGTCTGCGTCAGGTGTTTGGTAATTTGTCTATTTCGCAAGCATTTAGTCAGGCAGATAATATTTTGACGACGGCTGCGAAAGGTATCGCGGAAATCATAACCGTGCCGGGTTATGTGAACGTGGACTTTGAGGATGTGAATACGGTAATGCGTGATAGTGGCGTGGCAATAATGGGAACGGCTTCGGCAGCGGGGGACGACCGTGCTAAACGCGCGGTAGATGAGGCATTAAATTCCCCATTATTGGAGGATAATGATATTCGCGGAGCGCAGCATATCTTGCTTAATATTACTTCTGGAACGGAGGAGGTGACGATGGATGAGATTTTTGAAATCACCGAATTCGTACAAGAAGAAGCGGGCTATGGCACAGATTTGATTTGGGGTAATTGCTTCGATGAGACCTTGGGCGATAAGATTTGTGTGACGGTAATAGCGACAGGCTTCGAGAAGCATCGTGGCAAAAAGCAAAAGCTGAACACTAATGCGCAGCCTGTAAAAGTGGCATTGGACGAAGAGTTCAAGCAGCGTCCGAATAATTTGTCGAGTATTTCTAATATTCACCCAGAGGATTCTTTGACGGGCAAGACCTTTGAGTTTGATAATATTCAATCTACGGTAGATAAGATGCGTAAATCGCAGTATTCTTATCAAGAGCCTTATGTTCGTCCAGAGGAAGTGGTGAATGAAGATGTGGCAAAGCGTGAGCGCGAAGAACAAGAACGCCAACGCCGCGAGCGATTGCGTAATAATCGCGTGAAACTCAATAATCCGCAAACGATTATGGAGCTAGAGAACGAACCTGCGTATTTGCGCCGAGGCGTAGCTTTGGATGATGTGCGTCCATCGAATGAGCAAAACTTATCCAAGTGGACAATTTCGGATGATGATGAGCCGCAAATGCGCGCCAACAACTCCTACTTACACGACAACGTGGATTAATAACGATATATAACTGTACTCATTTTTAGTTTTAATCATAGCTTTTTGAAATATGTATTAACGACACGCCCAACCTAGGTTTTAGGTTGGGCGTTGTGTTTTGTGGTATTGGTTATTTCATTTTTTGCGGATTTACTAACCCAAGTTGAATATGTAGCCCCTAACAATTGACGTAACCAATTATTGTTCAGTTAGACTATTTTTAGATATTCAAAAAATTGGGGGCTACATATTCAACTTGGGCTAAGAAGAAAAAAAACTTCAAAAATCTCCCTTCAATCCATTACCAAAACATGTACAAAATATAAGCAATCAAGGCTACCAATACAATGATGTGATTGCGATAATCTTTATACCAGGGCATATCTTCCATGCCCATGCCAACGAGTCCTTTCTTATAGGTGTACATTTCGATTTGGTCTTTGGTAGGTGGTTCTGTCATTAAACTCACTACTACAAAAACAACAGCACTGAAAAGAATAGCCAAACCCACATTCATGGTATAGTGCATATTCCAATAACCCATTTCACCGAGTGCAAACATCACCACGCCTGCTGCTGTACCAAGCATCAGCGACCAAAATGCACCATGTCCATTGCCACGCTTATAGAATACGCCGACTAGGAAAATGACTACGATAGGCGGTACAAAAATCGAGAACATCTGCTGTAAATAATCCCAAAGCCCTGTAAAGTTTTGAATTTGTGGTGCCCAAAGTGCCGCAACAAGCATCAAAACGATAGTCGTGATACGTCCGTAACGTGCAATATCTGCTTCGGTAAGATTTGGGCGATTCGGTTTTATAAAATCAATCACTACCAATGTAGAAGAGGAGTTCAAAGCCGAATCCACACTAGACATAATCGCAGAAATAAGACCTGCCAGCACCAAACCTGTGAGTCCGACGGGCAATACATTCGTTACTAAGTAAGGAAATACAGCATCGCCATTTTCCAATCCTGGATAAAGTGCCAATGCCATCGCACCTGGAATCACCATGATGAACAATGGAATGACTTTCAAGAAACCTGCCAAAATAATGCCCCAACGCGCTTGATTGATGTCACGCGCACCCAAAGCGCGCTGTATGATGTACTGATTCGTAGACCAATACCAGAATCCTAAAAAGGGAACACCCATGAGTAAGCCTGGCCATGGCAAGCCTGGATCATCCAATGGTCGCACTACCGAGAAGTGTCCTTCGGGTGTTTTTGCGAGTACTTTTGACCAATCATAATCCAATTGTTCATAAAGCATCATAGTCATAATAGAGCAACCAATAATCAAAATCATGGCTTGAATGGCATCGGTATACACTACTGCTTTCAGTCCGCCCGAAGCGGTATAGATACCAGCGACAAGTGCCAATACTAGCGCAGATTGCCACATAATGAGATTTGGGAAAAAGGCTTGCAACACAAGCGTACCTGCGTATAATGCCCCTGCCGTCTCGATGAGGATAGTCGTGAAAATAGATACGCCCGAAAAAAACAATTGCGAACGCCTATCGAAGCGACGTTCTAGAAATTCAGGTATAGTCGTGATACGTGAACGTAGATAGAGCGGAATGAAAATCATAGCGGCAATAATCAGAGGTAAACCCGACATCCACTCATAGACCGAGTTCACGATTCCTGTGGTATAAGCCGCACCCGACAGTCCAATAATGGTAGAACTGGATATATTAGAGGCAAAAAGGGAAAGCCCAATCACGCCCCAACCAAAAGAACGTCCGCCGAGAAAGAGGTCTTCGCCCGTTTTGGTACGTCGGGCAATCCAAAACCCTATCGCTAAAACCAATACGAAATAGGAAATAACTATCGCGAGGTCAATATTAGAAATGGTGCTCTCCATTGTTTTTAGTTTATTGAACCATATAAGACATATAAGTTCATATAAGATTTTTCTTATGTGTCCTTATATGCCTTATATGGTTTAAAATCAATTAAGCTTCTTGTTTTGATAAGCGTATTAAGCCCGCAGTAGGCACTTCGAGTACAAGAATTCCTTCTTGAACATCTATTAAACTCTTCTTATGAATATTGCCTTGACAATCCCAAGCAGTCATTTGATATAGGCAGCGCGTTCCTGTATTTTTTAACACGATATCTGCACTCATTTTACCATTCATCAAATCAATACTATGATAATTATCAGTATTGATTTCTACAACATGATTGTCGTATACGCCAACTATGAGTTGCCCATCTTTTGCCGCCTCTAAGATAGGATAATTGGCAATAGGTTGGTGCGGTCGGAAATTGCCAGATAGGATTATATCTGCCATTTCGCGCCAATAGTTATTGTAAAACTCCAACATCTTTAAATGCGGCTTGGGGCTGTTTCGTAAATGTACCGATATTTGCGGCACACCAAAGAAACTGCTTAAAATCTGCATCGCAGCCAACTCTACCGATTCATCAGGATGCCATTCAATCATATCGGAATGAACGGCTGTATCGCCACAAAGTAACTTTACATCCGTGATGCGAATACGATTAGAAACTGGATCATTCGGCGCGTCGAAAGCACGGAACATATTCCCGAATTTTCGCATGGTTGGGCCAATATATTGCTGCCGAAACTCAATGATAATATCTGACTTTACAGCCCGTAAGGATTGCATTACATCCGAAAGTAATCTATCTACTGCAGCATTTACATTCGCATAGTCGCGTCCGTTTGCTTTGGTCAATTCGGTACTTTCATAGACCTTAAAATCATCAATAAAATCGAGCTTGAAACCGTCCAAATTCCACTCTTTTGCGGCATTGGTGTATTTATCAATCAAATATTGTCGTATTTCGGGATAGCGTGGATCAAATACAGGTGCCCAACGATGCTCTTCAGTCAAAAACTTGCCTTTGAATTGCTGATAGGCTTTCGATTTTTCACCACAAAACGGCACAGAATACCACAGGGCGACCTTCATGCCAATATCGTGCATTTGCCCTACAAATTCCGCCATATTCGGGATGCGTTCGGGGAGCCAATCGCCTGTATAATCATAGCCGCGATTGCTGTCGAGGGTTTGCCAGCCATCATCAATAATGATGAGGTCGTAGCTTAAGCCTTTTGCTATTTTACATTCTTCGAGTAGAATATCTACATCCAAAGATTGATGAAAATTGTACCAGGTAGAATATAAAGGAGCTTTGGCGAGTGCTGGCACAGGCGCGGGTTTATAAGCTTCAAAACTTGCCCACCAATCGCTTACTGTTTGCAAGGCTTCCGAAAACAAAATATCGCGTTCATCTATCCAAATACGGGTACGATACGAACGAATCGCAGGATGCGCCTCCTTGAAAAAGCTGAGGTGGCAATACATAAAAATATCCTCCTCGCGTAGCAGCGCATTCATCTCCACCATATTTATCGCGTCCTCGCAAGCAAAAGTGAGGATATTTTCATCCTGATGTCCAAAGATATTGATGACAGGCGCGTTTACGGAGACGCGCGATTGCAAATGTTCAAGTTCCCAGTCATATTGCATTCGCTTATTGTAGAGACTGCCGCTTTTCCAAACGCCTTTGGTGTTCAGGGCAGGTATTTTCCAACGTAGCGTAATGGGCTTTGGAACTTGCGCTTCCTCAAACTCTATGGATAGTTCATAAACCTGTATGCCTGCTTGTACGTCTACTAAGTTTATGTCTACTTCTCTTCCGAAGTCACCAATTAGCTCTATCTTATAAGTTGTTTCTATCATTCTTTTTGAACCTTAGTGTGAGGTCAATAATAAATTGTGTTCATCTCTAAAATCAAGTCAATTGTAACCACCAAGCGGTGCTTGGTGCAAGACGTGCTTATGGAACAAAGTGTGCCGAGCACCGCTCGGCAGTTACAAGTACTTTCCTTCTGAAAAATCTAAAAAATCAGGTAGTGGTCAAAAGCGAGTGATAAAAACTCAGCACTTCAAGGGAGCATGCTCCCTTGGACGAAAGTATCACTCGTTATCTTACACCACCAAAAGTCAATTTAATATTTCACTCTTTCTTAGCGCAAAACGCTGCCTTGCGTTAAGGATGTCGCCCCTTTGGGACTTGTGTTTACTGTAAAAATTAGCGTTTCACCCGAATTTTGCCCTACTATAATTTGCTTCTGCCCTACTTCATTCATGTATGACGTAATGGAACGCGCATCGCCAGGCACATAAAAGCCTGCCTTGGCACTTGGCATAGCTTCAAAGCTGCCATCGCCTTTGCCTTTCAAGAATAAACCATTAAAAGCATCGTACCAACCATTGTTTTTCTCGGCGGTATAGTCATTCCCAACAAGTAAAGCATCGAGCTTACCATCCTCATCGAAGTCTCCCGAAAGTATGTCTTGAATAGGTGCGATTTGCGCTAAGATAGGCAATTCATGGAGGGTAAAATTTCCGTCTCCCTTGTTTTCTAAATAACTACTTGCTAAATGTGTAGCTTGATATTGACTAGTGGCTTTATTTTTAAATATATCTTGAAAGCCTGCCTTTGCAAAATCGGCATAGCTGAAATAGCTGTTTTTGAGTTGTACCAATTGGCGCATTACATCATCTCGCGCATGTAAAGGATAGAGTTTCGTTTCGCCTGCTTTGTTTAGGGTGTATTGCCCAATAAGCGGGTCAGGACTATTATTACCATCAAAATCTTGAGTATAAAGGGCGATAGGCTGCGCTTCGGAGGCTTGTAGGCGCGAGTTTTTGCCTAAATTTCCAAGTAAAAAGTCTACATCGCCATCACCGTCAAAGTCTCCTGCTTCAATGCAATTCCAAAGCCCTACCGAATTAGGAATCGTTTGTGGAGCTTGTAAGATGCCTTCTTTATTTTTGATAATGCTAATGGGCATCCATTCTCCGACTAAAATCAAATCTTCCCATCCGTCCGCGTCTATATCTTGCCAAGTGGCATCGCAGACCATTCCGATATGTTGTAAAAAATCAGGCGTTTCAAGTGCAAATTTGCCATTGGTATTGGCCAAAAGATGGCTTTCAGGCGCAGTTGGATATTGACGAGGCGTGATTCTACCACCCACGAAAACATCCACGTCACCATCTTTATCAAAATCGGAGGGAGCGACGCAACCGCCACTAGTACGGAGTATTGGTAGCGCATCAACGGCTTTGGAAAAGTTTCCATTGCCATCGTTGTGATAAAGCACATCTTGTAAATAGGGCGAATCCGTCTTAAACGCCACACCACCACTTACCGCATACAAATCTAAATCCCCATCTTTATCTACATCTAAAAAGCAAGCATCGGTCACTTCATTGAGTGTATCATATAACGCCTTATAGTCGTATTTTCTCACTTTATTTTGATACACCAACTGACTTGCTGTGCCTTTTGCTCCCCCGATAAATAATGTTTCTCCTTTATTTTTGTCGAGCTTTGCGCTGATAATACAAGGGCCTTGTCGGGAGTGTTGATGTAAAAGTAAGGCTTGTGCATCAAAATCAATGTATTGATTCTCTTGATGTTGGTGTAAAATTCCGCTTGCGGACTGAAATAATGCGATGGACTGCATAGTTCTTGTAGCCGTTTTTGGTGTAGCAGATGCAATATCTATTTCCAGCAATTGATTTGCTTCGATATTAGTCATAAAAGTCATCGTACCATCTGGCCATTCTACTTTTAAGGAGTCAATTATTGCATCATTGCCCAAGCCAAAATGTATCACTTCCTCCACCGAAGATAGATAGCCTCGTACAGGCGACTGGAAATGATACTGCTTTTGTTCTTCGTGCCAAATAGTGACATTTGCACCAATCGCAGCGATGTTTGTAGCCGTGCCTTTTAATCCCAGTTTAAAATAATTGTGCTGCTGAAGATTGTTGTTTTGAAGTACAAAAGCGGCTTGGTCAATATTATTCGTTACTATATCTAAATCGCCATCATTGTCAAGGTCAGCATAGACCGCGCCATTAGAAATAGATTGAACGTCATCTATCCACGCACCTGAGCGATTTTGAAAGTGTAGATTTCCTTCGTTTTCAAAGATAAAATTAGGCATCGTCACCGATTCCATTTTTTGTACGGCTTCATAGAGTCGCGTCTGTACATCCGTTTTTGAGCCAAAAGCATTGGCTTCGTTACTATAATTGATGAAGTCTAGGTCGGTAATGTCTTTGCCATAGCCATTGGTTACGTAGAGGTCGCGGTCGCCGTCATTATCGAAATCAGCGAGTAGTGGTGTCCAACTCCAATCGGTGCAATATACGCCTGCGAGATAGCCAACTTCACTAAATGCTAACATAGAATCGGCTAGAAAACCATTGTGTGTCTGTAAAGTGTTTCGGACAAATTGTGGGGCATAATCTTCGCGCAATGAGAGTAGGAATTTGTTGTAATTCATGAAGCCTTGCATGGTCTTTTGGCGTTCGTGATAGGCGGGCATCATGTCTAATACCATGATGTCGGGCAGCGCGTCTGCATTTATGTCTGCTATATCCACGCCCATGCTATTGTAGCTTTGGTGCTTTAAGTAGTTTTTGCTGACTTCTTCAAAGCCTAAGTGTTGCTTGTTTTCTTTGCCTTTATTTAAGTACATAACATCATCAGAAAGGAAATCATTGGCGATATAAATATCAGGAAGTCCGTCTTGATTAAAATCATTGATAGTAATACCCAAGCCATAGCCACGATGTGTGATACCCATTGCCTCAGATACATTGACGAATGTACCACTCTCATTTTTTAGCAATATATCCTCTGACAATGGGCTTATGAAACGCTTGGGAGATGGCGCGTTTTTGTCGCGTCTATCTATTACATTATGCAATAAATAGACATCTAAATCGCCATCTAAATCGAAATCAAAGAAAGCGGCTTGTTGCGTATAGCGTCCTAGGTCGGATAAACCATATTCTTCAGCCGCTTCTTGAAACACTGGAATTTTTTGCTCATTCAATCCTTGATGAATGAATAATTGATTTTTGCAGTTTTCGGAGCAATCTAAACTACCGACGCTGATATAAATATCTTGCCAGCCATCGCCATTGATGTCCACGATAGATACGCCTGTTGCCCAGCCTTCGGTCTTGAAATTGGCAGTTTCGCTGATGTCTTCAAAGCGCATATCGCCTTGATTGAGGTAGATTTTAGAAGTGACTTGATTGCCTGAGAACACTAAATCGGGCAAGCCATCTTTATTAAAATCGGCTACACCTACACCGCCGCCATTGTAGATGTAATGGAAATTGAGGATATTGAAATCTTTGGTTTCAGTGATGCTATTTTGAAAATCAATGCCTGTTTGTTTCGCACTCAGTCGCTCAAAATGACGCTCTGTAGGTGCAGTGCAAGACAAAGTCATGCGGTACAGCACCCACAGCAGCGAAATATTAAATACGAGTATAAAACGGAATGATAACATTGAAGTAGTTAGAGAAGTGAGAAAAGTGAGAGTGTGAGAAAAATGATAAAAGTGATTTTCACTCCTCTCATTATCTCACTCCTCTCACTTTCTAATTAATAGCCAGGATTCTGCGTCAAATTACTATTGGCACTTAACTCACTCACAGGAATCCACACCAATTCGTGCTTACCTGATTGGAATACGCCACCACTCAAAGATTTTGGATGGTCGCCGTGTAGTGAAGTCGCGCCTAAGTAATCATCAGCCAAACCCCAACGCACGAGGTCAAAGAAACGGTGTCCTTCGCCTGTCAATTCTAGTACGCGTTCATCAATGATTGCTTGACGCATATCGTCTTGTCCTAGACCTGTTTTAGCAGATATTTCTGCACGTGCGCGTACTTCATTCAAGTACATTTCTGCTTCTGATGTATTGCCTTGCTCGTTCAAAGCTTCTGCCAACATCAATAGTACATCTGCATAGCGAATGATACGCCAGTTGTTACCGACATTTGTACCCAAAAAGTCCACCTCATCACGTGTGCCAATATCCATACCTGCGTACTTCTTCGTGAAAATTGGCTCCATGCCGTCTGCATTAGCAACAGCAATGTCGCCAGCAAAATCTTCTAGGAATGGAACGCCGCCATAGCCCGTTGCACCAGGGTAATCATACGCTAATGTCTGTGCGCGACGTACTTCGTCACCATTTGCTTCAAAGACATCTTTCACCCAAGTATTGATAAAGTGACTTTGGTCAGGCGACTTTTCTGGTGGTGCATAATCAATGTGGAAATTACCCATTGTACCTACGCCTGGAATATCCACGCCCCAAGAGAAAGATTCCAATCCTAGAAACTGTAAAGAAAATACCGCTTCTTCATTTTCCTCATTTGTCTCGTCGAAATTTTCGTGGTAGCGTGCTGCTGGAAGTAATGAATAACGTCCGCTATTCACTACGCTTTTGAATGCTGTTTCTGCTTTTGCATAATCGCCAGCGTATAGCAAACTCTTACCTTTGAAAGCTGCTGCTGCGCCAGATGTTGGACGGCCTGCATCTTTGCCTTCCCAAGTAGCAGGAAGTGTGCCTTCTGCTGCTTCAAAATCAGCAATAATCTGTGTCCAAGTTTCGCTTGCTGCTGCTTGACCAGGGAAGAAATCATCCGCAGATTGTGCTACTTTGGTTACTAATGGCACATTACCATAAATATTTACTAAATACCAATATGCAAAGCCGCGCATGAAGTATGCCTGTCCTACAAGTCCATTGCGTTGTGTAGCATCTGGCACATTCTTATCGCTTACATTTTCGATAATTGCATTGGCACGGAAGATGCACTTGTAAGCTTCTTGCCAGGGTTCAGTTGCCCAACGTGCTACGCCTGCTTCTCCTTGAAAAGTAGACATCGCGGTATTCGTACCAAATGGACGAATAT
>JAHDCQ010000520.1 GCA_020629845.1 Saprospiraceae bacterium
CATTATCTTCGCATCATTCAATGCCCCTCTTCCGAAGCGGCTGCAAAAGTAGTATCTTTTTTCTTTCCTCCAAACTTTTTTGGAATTTTATAATAAGTTTTTGCGCTATTGTTTCAATTCGTGGTTGTTATTAGCATTCCTATTAGAATGCTCCTTTGTGTTTTACCTATTTTTATTGTTGAGAAAACCAAGACATTACTACTTTATATGGTAGATTTGGAGTAAGTCATTATTATTTGCTGCTATGAAAGCGAATCGTTTACCTAGCCTTATTTTTGATATTTTTTTCAAGTTTTTGTCTAGCTGTACACCTGTATGCGAATATTCCATAGTTTCAAACTTATTTTTAGAGTCACCTAATAATATTAGGCCTTTGCCCGCATCGTAGCTAGGGGTCTCTACTTCGGTATTGAACATATTGCCACCTAATAGGACATCCAAGTGACCATCTTTATTCACATCTTCAATCAAAATAGCATTGCAAGGCGCGATTTGGGCTTCAATAGGTAAAGCCGTAGCTTGAAAATTGTGATTCCCTAGATTTTCAAGATAAACACTTGCAAAGCTTTTCGCTTCATAATGCAAGGCTTCTGATAAGAGGCTGGGTGTATAAATGTCTTCCATGCTGGCAGATGCAAAGCCTGCATAGGTTGGAAATTTTTCGCCAATCATCGGCATTTGTTGACTGGAACAATCTCTACCGCGCACAGGGACTTGTTCTCCTTTATAGTATTTACTCAGTACAATGTCGTAAGAGCCGCTTTCATCAAAATCATTGGTATATATATGTAGTGGTTTTGCGATGGAGGGGTGAAATTTATTATTCAAGCCTACATTTCCGACTATAAGGTCTTGGTCGCCATCTTTATCAAAGTCGGCGGTAGCGATGCTGTACCACCAGCCTTCGGTATTTGGTATAGTAGTTTTTACAAAGCCTTGTTCCGTTCGCTCAAATATCGTTATCGGCATCCACTCCCCTACTATTATAAGATCTTCGTCGCCGTCCTTATCGCTATCTGTCCAGATGGCATCCGTGACCATGCCTATTTTTGAAAGTTCGGGGGCAACAGTGGTCGTTACATCTTTAAATATCCCGCCATTGTTTTGAAGTAAATAAGAGTTGGGTGCAAAAGGATATTTGTTAGGAAGCGTCCGTCCACCTACGAATAAATCCAAATCGCCATCCTTATCCCAATCCGAAGCGCGTACTGTACCTGTGGCGGATAGCATTTCTGGCAGGGCAGCTTTTTGCAGACTGAAATTACCTACCCCATCATTCAGATAAAATCGGTCTTGCAACCATTTTGTGCCATCTGGAAAAGAGCCATCGCCTCCGCTTGCTACATAAAGATCTTGGTCACCGTCTCCGTCTGCATCGAAAAAGAGTGCGTCTAGGTCTTCGTTGCCTTTGGTATTTAGGAGATATTTAGGCTGGTCGAGCTCAAATTTTCCTTCTTTTGTCTGCTTCCAAAATACACCTTGTTGTCCTCTTGCACCGCCTACATAAAAGTCTTCCAAGCCATCGCCATTAATATCTGCTACAGCCAGTGCAGGGCCAAGCGTAGATTGGCGATGCGGCAATAGAATTTCCTTTTTGAAATCGTCGTATTTATTTTCGCGATGTGCATAAGCAACATCTACTTGGCTTGTAATTTCTTCAAATAGCGGCTTTATTACTTCTTTTTGTTTTGCGGTGCTTTGGATGTTTGATTTATCTATAAGGTGTACTTGATTGATGCTTGGATTTGTCAAATTACTTGTAGTACCATCGAGCCAATGAATTTCTACGCGCTCTATTTTTTCGGCTTTGCCAATGCCAAAATGCACGATAGGTTCTACGGTTGATTGATAGCCTCGCACAAAGGTATTTTCCATCATTTGCATTTGTCCATTATAGTGGATGAAGACTTTGGCATTACGGCTTTTGTTGTATGTTTTAGCATCTTTTAAATGGAAGCGGATAAAATTACCGCGTCCTTGCTCACGGGCTTGATTGCGATAGATGTGTGCGGGACTTTCTAAATTATTAATCACCATATCCAAATCGCCATCTAAATCCAAGTCTGCATAAACTGCGCCTGATGAAAAAGAAGGTGTTTGTATCCCCCAATCCTCGCCTTTATCTGAGAATTGCAGATTGCCCTCATTTTTCCAGATGCGATTGGGAATAGGCACGGAATTCATCTCCTGAAAATGGGCATATACTTCTTCTAGCGTTAGCAAATCCCCCTTTGCACGGCGGTAAGCGGAGATTTTTTCTACCCAATCATTATCCTTTGTATCTCGTAGATAGCCATTGCTAATAAATAGGTCTTTATAGCCATCCAAATCAAAATCAGCTAAGAGGGGTGCCCAACTCCAATCGGATAGGGCTACGCCTGCCATATTTCCGATTTCGCTGAAGTTACCTTTTCCTCGATTCAGTTGCAGGGCATTAAACATATTTTGCTTCAAATAGCCATATTTTTCGGTGAGGGTATTGTAGCTATCCACATTCATGGTGGGCATGAGGGTCTTGCTACGAATATGGTCGGAGGAGGTCATGTCTACATTAATAAGGTCTTCGAGTCCATCATTGTTAATATCTGCCGCGTCGCAGCCCATACCGAAGAA
>JAHDCQ010000521.1 GCA_020629845.1 Saprospiraceae bacterium
TGTTGAAGCATCTTATTATTCATAATGAATTTTATATTTTTAGCATTTAATTGATGGTGTTTTGAGGCTCGACTTTGATTTTTACTTTCCTAAAATCTTTAATTGTATATAATCATCAAGGTCCAAATCGGTGAAACCTTTTGCTTGTTTGCGCTTGATGTATTCTGGCGACACGCCATGTATTCTTAATTGTGCTGCTTGGTCTAGAGTAAGGTTATTGAAGCCTAGGTCACGGATGTCGCTGATAAAACTCGCACGTACCCCATGAATAGCCGCACTTTTGATGTCATGTGCTGAAACATTGTTATAACCCATTTCTTCTAGGGAAGCGATGAAATCAACACTCACGCCATGTATTCTGAAATCAATCAGGTCTTGAATGTCTTTCAAATCATAACCTGCCTCACGAATCCCTTTGATATAGCTCGCACTTACGCCATGAATAGCTGCCGACTTGATTTTGCTTGCTGATAAATCTCTGAATCCAATTTTTCTTAATGATTCCACAACCTCCGTGCGCACACCATGAATACTAAAATCTACGAAGTCATTAAAACTCAAATCAGTATAGCCTAATGCGCGAATTTCTTTCACATAATCGGTTCGTACGCCATGTATGCGTCCTTTGACGAGATCATTCAAGCTCAAGTCTGTAAAACCAACGCTTCCCATTTCTTCGATGTAGTCTGCATTTACGCCATGAATAGCTGCTTCCTTTATTTTTTGTGCAGATAAATCACTAAAACCAGCTTTTTTCAATGCCTCTGCTTGCTCTTGGTGTACGCCATGTATGCGAAACTCTACGAAATCGCGGAAACTCAAATCCGTATAACCAAGCGAACGAATTTCTTTCACATAATCAGGGTCTACGCCATGTATGCGCCCTTCGATGAGTTGTTGTACACTTAAATCCTTGAAACCCACGCTTCCCATTTCTGCGATATACTCATCCGACACGCCATGAATACGTAGCTCTATCAATTTCCGTAAAGAAGGCTTTTCAATTCCTTTTGCTTTCAGTGTTGCCAATTGTCTTTCTAAATAAGGCTTATCCAGACCATGAATGGCGAGTTCTTGTAATTTACTTTTAGATACTTCATCATAGCCTTGTCGCTTTAAGAATTGCAAATAATCCTTATTAATATTGGCTATGAAAAGGTGGAACATATACTTATCGCCTAGGCTCGAATAGCCATACTGGCGACTGAGGTACGATTTGAAATCTTCGTTTGGTGTGAAGGTAAATTTCCCCATGCCTTCATCGCCTTGCATCAACTCGTTCAAGTCGAGTGTGCCAGCTTCGCGGACGAGTTTGGTAGTCCCGCTATTCGTAAATTCATTGGCAAGGAAGCAGCGCGTGAAACTCCAGCCGTAATTCCTCATTCCGTCCCCATCTTCCATGCGGAAGCACAATTCGTCACCTTCGCGTTCGCCATACCATCTGCCGCTGAGGTTGCCGAGGAATTGCTCTTTAGCACCTTCTCCCGTAATGATTGTGCCTGATTTCCATTTTTCAGTTTTTCCCATTTTGGCTTTTACTTTCGCTTTTGCTTCAGGTGCTGGTGTGGGCGTAGGTGCAGCTTCGCGCTCTGGAATAGCTGTTGTTTCTGTTTCCACAATGCTATCTTCCACAGGTACTTGTTCGGTAGTTGATTCTTCTTGTGCATTTGCTTGCACGGCATTTAAACAAACAATGGATAGCCCCAAAACTGGAAGCAACAAAAGGTACTTCCAACTAGAGCGTACGGATGATTTCTTCACGTTCATCATGCTGATACGTTTTTTTAAAAATGACTGATTATAATTCATCGCCAGTCCAATCGGGTATTGCGGTACTGACACTTTCAATAAATTCAACTGATATTCCTTTGGCTGCGCGCCTTGACGCAACATAGACTGGTCGGTCAAAAATTCTAAATTGTTCTCAATGAGCGTTCTATACTGCCAAGCCGCAGGGTTGAACCACTGGAACACCACCAAGAGTTCGGCAAGTAACATATCCACGCTATGTGCTTGTTGGATGTGTATTTTTTCGTGTTCTATGATTTGGTTGTAAGTGTCCCAATCGTATTTTTCAGGATTGATGAACACGCAATTCATGAAGGAGTAGGGCGGTTCATCCTTATTCAATTCCACTATGCGATAGCCTTCATCTTTCAGGCTTGGGAGACGAATGATTTTCTGCAAAAGCGTTCCCAACTGAATCAGGAAATTGATACCAAATATTGCCACTCCTATCCAATAGATACCGAAAAGGACAGTCATCCAATTGAGGCTTGCCCAGATAGAAGGAGTGCTTTCCGTTTCCGTTTCCGTTACTAAAGGCGAGTTAGTATTTTCAACGGTAGTTTCTACATGTATGTGTTCCCCTGAGGTAGCACCATCAATGGCACTAGGAAGAAGTCCCAAGATGGAGTCCTCTGTGATGCTTTCTGTTTGCCAAACCGACCATGTTTGCGGAATTTCCAAAAAAGGCAGACCAAAGGCTAACACAATACTTCCCAATAGCAACCAACGATGCAAAGCAAAAAAAGTCTCTTTTTCGAGTAGGAATTTATAGAGTACAAAGAAACCGCCTAGTAATAGGGCAACGTGCAATAT
>JAHDCQ010000107.1:0-9675 GCA_020629845.1 Saprospiraceae bacterium
CTTTTTTGGAAGGTTTTAGACCTTGTTTTTCCAATTTGGCTAGAATAAATTGGTCAATTTCATTCGTAGTCCAAGCTGTATTTTCAACGCTAGGTAGCAACTCTTTTTCGATGGGCAAAAACGACCAATGTTGTTTCCATTCTGCGCCTTGTGCTATCCATTTTTTTAGAATTTCCTTTTCGTGTTCTTCTAAACTTAGGTTCGATTCGGGCGGTGGCATTATATCATCAGGGTCTTCGGAAAAGATGCGGTGAATTAAGGTGCTGTTTTCTATGTCTTTAGCAATGACGGCATAGTGGTCTTTGTCCTTCCCTAATGCAGCGAAAATGCCTTCTTTCGTATCAAATCGAAGTCCTGCTTCTCGTGTGTTTTCATCAGGGCCATGGCAAGTGAAGCAGCGATCAGAGAGAATGGGTTTGACATGGAAATTATAGTCTATTACATCGGGAATGGGCTTTTCTAGAGTAGCAAATTGCTTAGAACGCGTGTTTTGACAACCATTTTGAAACAAGCAAAATAGGCAAAGCAGTACGAAAGAATAGATTTGATTAAAGCATTTCATAGATGTATTTATGAGTCATAAATGTAACTACTTAAGTCCTCATCTTTAAATATTGACTGCTAAAAATTCAGAATTCAATGCTTTTAGAAATTGGATTTTTAGACGCTGAAAAAACGAACGAAACGAAACTATTTCTCTCTTTTTCAAAAAAATCGAATAAAGTTATGTCACACTTATTGGTCTAAAGGCTTATACGAACATGAGGTAAATGAAATCTGATGTGGAAGAAAAAAGAAATCATAAATGAAAAAGTATATAGTTAAGTTTAGCATCATTTCGATATTAATTTCGGTCTATTCCTGTAAAACACAAAACCACCCTGAATCTACGACAGAAGAAATCTGGAAACTCGGCTGGCGAATGGTCGAAAACTCTTGGGATGAAAATTATGACTTAGCAGAATTGCAATTTGACTCTTTGCTCTCTATCAATAAACCTATTGATGAGGCATTTCTGATGTATGGCTTAAAATTTAAAACAGAATTATCAAAAAAACAGGAGGTAATCGAAATAATAGCAAAACAGCCTAAAGAAATGCAGGCTAAAATCTGCGAAAAACAATTTGCTAAAGGCATGAAACCCTGTCTTGACTATCCAGAAGAAAAAGTTGAAAACAAAGCATTACAGTTAGAAATCATTAAACTATTCCTTAGAGACCAAGCCATCAGAGGAAATGTAATGGAAGACATCATTTCAAAGTATCAACTAGACACTCCCGTATTTAAACCAGAAGAGGGTATGTCCTACATAGACGAAATGAACCGAGAGCGGTTAAAAGATATTTTCAAAAAATTTGGTTTCCCCACTCGTAAGCTGATTGGTCAAGACGCAATGAATGGTGTATTTTTCATCATTCAACATGCCGATGGAGACCCAGAGTGGCAAAAGTCACAACTGTCAAATATAGAATTAGCAGCAACAAATGGAGACTTAACTACAGGTGATTATGCTTACTTGTATGACAGAATAAAAGTAAATCATGGAGAACCACAAAAGTACGGATCACAATTTGCAAAAGTGGATAGAGAGCACCAAATAGCTGAATTAAGAGATACAGAAGATGTAGCTAACCTGAACACCAGAAGAAGAGAAATGGGTATGATGCCAATAGAGATGTACAGAAGATTAATATTGAGAGATTAAAAAATCTTATTTTACAATCTTTGTATGTCTGAAGAATAGTATAGCCCCTCTAAATTTTGCTCAAATTTCATAAATACGCCTTATCTAAATTTGCGTGGTAGTAAGCACTTCTTATCTTTGCGCTGAATTTTCAAAACGCATCTAAAAGCTAGTTTTAATGCAAGAAAATCCTGCTATTCTACTACTCGAAGACGGAACAGTTTTTCACGGCAAAGCGGCTGGCAAAGTCGGCACCACTACTGGCGAAATCTGTTTCAATACAGGCATGACAGGCTACCAAGAAGTCTTCACCGACCCCTCTTATTTCGGACAATTGCTCGTGACTACCAATGCTCATATTGGCAATTATGGCACAAAAGACTCCGAAGAAGAATCCGAAGGCATCAAAATAGCAGGTCTCATCTGCAAAAATTTCACCAATCAATACTCGCGTCCGCAGGCAGATGATTCTATCCAATCGTATTTTGAGGAAGAAAATGTAGTCGGCATCTCGAATGTAGATACGCGAGCTTTGGTACGCCATATTCGCAGCAAAGGCGCGATGAATGGTATCATTTCTTCCGAAACTACTAACGTTTCAAGCTTACAGAAGAAACTCAAAAAAGTGCCTTCTATGGCAGGCTTAGAGTTGGCTTCTAAAGTGAGTACAAAGGAAGCCTATGAGTTGGGGAATAAAAATGCAAGCTATCGTGTAGCCGTTTTGGATTTAGGGACGAAGCGCAATATTCTCAATAATTTCTTGAGCCGCGATTGTTTTATTAAAGTATTCCCAGCAAAAACAAGCTATAAGGAATTGAAAGCTTGGAAACCCGACGGCTATTTCCTCTCCAATGGGCCAGGCGACCCTGAACCGATGACCTATGCAGTAGAAACAGCCAAGCAAATCCTAGCAGACAATCAACCACTATTTGGTATCTGCTTGGGGCATCAGATTTTGGCACTTGCTATGGATATTCCAACCTATAAGATGCATCATGGTCATCGCGGCATCAATCATCCTGTAAAAAATATCATTTCAGGGCGTTGCGAGATTACAAGTCAAAATCACGGCTTTGGCGTAAGCCCCGATGCGATTAATGCCAATTTGGATAAAATAGAAATCACACATATCAATCTGAACGACGATACCATCGAAGGCATTCGCGTGAAGGGCAAGCCTGCATTCTCGGTACAATACCACCCTGAAGCATCCCCTGGCCCGCATGATGCGCGCTATCTTTTCGATGAGTTTGTTCAATTAATGAAGGAAAATAAGTAACTGCCAAGCGGTGCTTGGCATATTCGCGTGTTACAAAGTGCGACAAGCACCAAGTACCACTTGGTGAGTACAAAAAACAAAAATCATGAGTACCATTTTAGACATTCATGCACGGCAAATATTGGATTCGAGAGGGAATCCAACAGTAGAAGTAGAGGTGGAAACAGAAGGCGGTTGGGGACGTGCAGCCGTGCCGTCGGGTGCATCCACAGGGAAATATGAAGCCGTAGAATTACGCGATGGTGGCAAAGAATATATGGGTAAAGGCGTACTAAAAGCCGTAGCCAATATCAACGATATTATCTATCCAGAATTGGTGGGTGTAGATGCCTTCGACCAAGTGTATATTGACCAAATGATGTGCGACTTGGATGGTACAGAAAATAAAGGCAATCTTGGTGCAAATGCCATTTTAGGCGTATCGATGGCAGTAGCCAAAGCAGCCGCTTTTGAGTCGGGTCAAGAATTGTACCGCTATGTAGGCGGTGTGGCGGCGAATACGCTGCCTGTACCGATGATGAATATCTTGAACGGCGGAAGCCATGCCGACAATAGCATAGATTTTCAGGAGTTTATGATAATGCCGCTTGGTGCAGCATCTTTCTCCGAGGGCTTACGTATGGGAGTAGAGGTGTTCCATCACTTGAAAAAAGTACTAAAAAGCAAAGGACACTCTACCAATGTTGGCGACGAAGGTGGATTCGCACCCAATCTCGGCTCCAATGTAGAAGCCATCGAAATTGTACTAGCAGCCATAGAAAAAGCAGGCTACCGCCCAGGCGAAGACATGTGGATAGCTATGGACGCTGCCGCTTCTGAATTCTATAATGAAGAAGAAAAAGTATACCATTTCCACGCTTCCACAGGCGACAAGCTATCGGGTAGCGAAATGGTGGACTACTGGAAAGGCTGGTGCGATAAATATCCAATTTTCTCTATCGAAGATGGCTTGCATGAAGATGATTGGGCAAATTGGTCGAAACTAACGGCCGCTATTGGCGATAAAGTGCAGTTGGTAGGCGATGATTTATTTGTAACCAATGTCACCCGCCTTCAAAAAGGCATCGAAACGGCAGCAGCCAACTCGATTTTGATTAAAGTAAATCAAATTGGCTCTTTAACGGAAACGATAAATGCCGTAAATTTGGCAAAGCAAAATAAATTTACGAACGTAATGAGTCACCGTTCAGGCGAAACCGAAGATACGACTATCGCAGATTTGGCAGTCGCTCTGAATACCGGTCAAATTAAGACAGGTTCGGCTTCTCGTTCGGATAGAATCGCGAAGTACAACCAACTGCTCCGCATCGAGGAAGAGCTTGGCGATACGGCGATTTACTTAGGAAAGAGCTTACTAAAGTAAGCGTATTAGGTATTAAGTATTAGGTACAAAGTATTTTTAGGCTTGTACCTAATACTTAATACTCGATACCTAATACCAAAAAGAAAATGGCAAAATCTCCTCCTTTAAAAGCATTATTGCTTCGTGTTCCTGGACCATTTAGGAATCGCTATGTGTTGGTGGCTATTGCATTTATGACATGGATGCTCTTCTTTGATAAGCATGATGTGTTCACGCAATGGCATTTATACCGCACCAATGAGCAATTAAAGACGGATAAAGTTTATTATGAGGAAGAAATTGCTGAAATTCGCCGCGACAAACGCGACCTTGACCTAAATCGGGAAAAATTTGCTCGCGAAAAGTACTTTATGAAGCGCGCAGATGAGGACGTTTTCGTGATTATAGAACAGTAAAATTAGTGATGAGTGATGAACTATAAGTGATGAGTTTCTAAAAAAAAATCACTCCTAATTCATAACTCATAACTCATAACTAAAACAAATGTCTGTATTAGTAAACAAAGACTCTAAAATTATAGTACAGGGTTTCACAGGAAAGGAAGGTTCGTTCCATGCGGGTCAAATGATTGAGTATGGCACGAATGTAGTAGGTGGTGTGACTCCTGGTAAAGGCGGAAAAACGCACCTCGACCGTCCTGTATTCAATACCGTAGCAGAAGCAGTAGAACAAGTAGGTGCAGATACCTCTATCATTTTTGTACCACCACCATTTGCAGCGGATGCGATTATGGAAGCGGTAGATGCAGGTATCGCGGTGATTATTTGTATCACGGAAGGTATTCCTGTGCAAGATATGGTGAAAGCAAAAGCGTATGTAGATAAGCATGGTGCGCGACTAGTTGGGCCGAATTGCCCTGGGGTGATGACTCCGGGCGAGGCAAAAGTGGGGATTATGCCAGGCTTCATACATCGTAAAGGTACAATTGGTATTGTGTCGCGCTCTGGTACATTGACCTATGAGGCAGTAGACCAAGTAACGAAAGCGGGACTTGGACAGTCTACTTGTATCGGTATCGGTGGTGACCCGATTGTGGGGACTAGCACGAAGGAAGCGGTAGAGTTACTGATGAACGACCCTGACACTGAAGCGATCATTATGATTGGTGAAATCGGGGGTGGCATGGAAGCAGAGGCTTCTTACTGGATTAAAGAAAATGGCACGAAGCCTGTGGTTGGTTTCATTGCGGGACAAACTGCACCGAAAGGTCGCACGATGGGACACGCGGGTGCTATCATTGGCGGTGCTGAAGATACGGCAGAAGCTAAGATGGCAATTATGGAGAAGTGTGGCATTCATGTGGTTCAGTCTCCTGCTACTATTGGCGCGACGCTGGTAAAGGCGTTGAAAAAATAAGCTTGAAGCAACTTCAAGTTTTAAAGGCGTATCAAATTGGGTTTGATACGCCTTTTTTTGGCAGCGAAGTGAATCAATGCGGGCGTAGCTGTGACTATCAGGCTTTAATGTTCTCGGCTGTTTTCTTTTTTATCGGAATGTAAATCAAAAACCAATAAGTTTAGATTAATCCATTTACACTTTTCAAGGATTTGATTTGCCGTCGTTATTTTCATTTATTCGATTGTCGTCGTTTTTTCTTTTTAGTTGCTGCCAACGTGGGATAGTTACCTGTGCGTACGGGTAGCCGCCCCCCACAACAGTATTTGTCATTTTTTTAAGATTACAAACTCTTCATTTGGCGCATCTAATATTAGGCTATAATCTAAAAATGGTTTATTTCCCAGCCAGCCACCTATATTCGTAAAAGGGCTTATTATTCCTTGAAAACTTGCATACATATCTACATAACTAACTCTTTTTAGTGGTATTTCCAAGCCACTCATTTTCATAGTTTTTGTTGTAGCTTTATGTTTAATTGGTAAAGCGTCTCCCCATCTAGCTGCATCATAAAATATTTCTTTTGTCTCCTTCTTCGAGTACTTTCTATATCTACCCCTTGTTGTTATTAGACCAAATGCACTACTCCCCGAATCATAAAACAACTCATGACCCTTACCGTCTATTTTGCAGGGTAACATAAAACGTCTACCCGAAAAATCAAATTTTTGAAAATCCCTTTTTTCGCCCATCCAATTTTCTTTCTTCTTATAAAATTTTATGAATTGATTTTTAAAATCTATTTCCGTCACGAATTTATTTAATAAGTCAGCACCAATTGAACCAATTTTTTGTTGTTTTAAAGTATCACTTCTATTTATTACTCCCCCATAATTAGGGTGAACTTTTACAGTTTTTAGTTCCATTTTGCTTCCACCAATCAACAGACTCAGCTCTTTCAGGTAACTTTTGCCATCTTTTTTAGTTATTGAAAGTCTGTTGTCTATTTCCATTAATGTTTTTAAGGGAGTTTCGTAAATCAGTGTAGTAGGAGCCCCAGTATCTAACTGAAAATAAAATTGATATGGCAGGTTTCCAATCTTAACAGGTATTTTGATAATATCATGCTTTTCGATGTAGTCACCATAAGTATCTTCTGTCCATTCAAACTCAATAGGCTTAAAATCAGATGTGAACGTAAGATAATCTGGACGCTCTTTAAACCACACATTGTTAAAATATCTTATGCCTACAATCCCGCCTATTATTAGCAGAATAAATAAAATTGCTATTGAGTAGATTATTGCTTTTTTGACTTTCATTATTTCTTTTTTATTGGTATTAACGGTCAAGCATACAGGCCGTGACCAGCTTTTGCTGACGATTGACGGGTATTCAATATTGTGTATTCGGCTTCTTTTTATGTCTCTGTTGATTTCATCATCTTTATTAAGTTTTCAATTTTACTTATTCTACCATCATATTCATTTTTTGAAGCTCTTTTATTCATAAAGTATATTATCACAGATAAAACTCCTCCTCCGGCTAATGTAGTTATTACCCAATTCGTTTGATTTGAGTCACCTAAAAATCCAATCACAAATAAGCTCATACAAAATAGGAAAGGGGCAATATACCACCAGAAAATATTATCTAATAGCTCTTTTTGCTCTCGTAAATATTCTTTGTTCTTCTCTAAATATATTAGATAATTTTCATGGTAGTCCGAAGGCTTATTATTATTTGCTTGACGTAGTTTGTATATAACATAGCATGCCCAAACAACAATCAGAATTGATGCAATTTTTGATATTAAGTAAGGAATTATTACTGCGTAATAAATAAATATCGGTATAACAATTATAGCAGCAGCAATTTCTCTTAAATCTCGAAACCTGATTCTTTTATGTAGATTGTCCATATTGGATTCCAATTCTAATATTAATCGAGATTTTTCAAATTTCACCTTCTCTACTTTTGAGGAGGACTTCCAAATTTTATTTAATTCGTCATTAATCATGAGATTTGATTTATACAGTTAAGTAATTTCTTTTTTATCCTTTTAACCTTTACTGCAATGTGATTTTCAGTAAGTCCAGATATACTTGCTATCTCTTTATATGCTAAGCCTTCTAAATGTAAGGAAATAATTGTTTTGTTAGATTTATCAAGTCTTGAAATACATCTTCTTAGTTTATCAAGATTTGGATTTGACCTCTCTTCTTCTTTTACCAATTTGGTGTCATCAAAAAATTCAATAAATTCTAATTTAACTTTCTTCCTCTTTTTTTCTAATCCAAGACACACGTTTATTGTTATCCTATACATCCATGTTTTCAAAGATGATTTTTCATCAAAAGAAGGTAAAGCCTTCCATATATTCATTATAGATTCCTGAAAATAATCTTTTTTCATTTCAGAGTCTACTGAGTAAACCGAACATATTCTCAACAAAGATTCTTTGTTAAGTTCTAATTCATCTAAAAATTTTTCTTCAATTCCTTTTTCCATTTATAATTTCAGTCTTATTTCTATTGGGTTAGTTATCTTTCTAAAGGGAATTATGACAGTTTAGGTTGTTTTTTTGCTGACACACAACGCATGTATATACGCATTGCGTATATACATGCTTTAGACGAATTGCAGCATAGATATATCTTTAATATGTAAAGGTTTGAATACGAGCGACAATACAAAAATGTGTAAAAATATATTCAGTAATTTTAAATATCCAATCCGTCCAAAGGGCTATCAATTTTTTCCCAACCTATCTTCATGATATGCGTATAGATTTCGGTCGTTTTACTATATTGATGTCCTAGAAGTTCTTGAATGTATTTTAAAGATACGCCTTTTTCCAATAAGATGATAAAACAGTAAACAAATCCAGCGTTTATTTAACTACCAAGTACTACAAACTGCGCCACCATCTTACCCATCAAGCCTAACTATTTGAAATACTCAAAAAGAAAAAGAAGTACTAAATTCTATAGAATTACGCCACACACTTTGCGTAGCAATTGGATAACTATAAGCAAAACTAATATGATCAAGCACACCGAGTGACTGATATGGATTGCGATTATTTAGAAGTTTGACGAAGCTTAAGCCAAATTCAAAAAATAGGACTTGAGAGGTGCTAAAGCCCGCCCCTAGCCAAATAGAGTCGTTGTAACTGGCTGTGAGGTTCACATCTAGGCTATACGCATTGGGGAAGACCTCTTGGGAAATAAAACGACTCCCATCATAAAACTTTAGCCAGATAGATGGAGCAAGGCTAAACGATTGTTTTTTATAGTTTCTGGAAGGGCGCATCACTACTTTTGTGCCAGCCGTAAAGCAATAATATCGTTTGGATAATACTGCTGGAGTATTCGATTCCAGATTGAATGGCGGCAACTCAAACGCCTGCGGAATGGAGATACCAAAATGGGTAGAGGTCAGGTAGACTTTAGGCAAATAGGCTTTATATTTAAGCTGACTGTTTATAATGGTATAAAATAGACCTATGCCTAGACTTGGGGCAGTGCTTTGGGCGGCAGGAGTCATAGCAAGCGGTTGTTCTCTAAAGCGCAATTCATTAGTGGCGACGAAGCGTTGCATAAAGCCTAAGCCCATGCCCAGAGAAACATAATTGCTGGAGTTTAGCGCGAACATCCCCGACACATTTGCTTGCAAACGGTTCGTTTTGATGCTCCCAACTTCATTGCGGATAACAAAGCCTCCAAGCTTTAGTTTAATGCCTTTGGGCGATTGCTTCGTGATTTTTGGATGCTTTTCCACGCGAAGACTTGCCACGAAGGGCGCATTGTCTAAGCCAATATTTAGTTGCTCTCGCCTGTAAGAAGCTTGCACAATGAGCGCAGGGTCTTCGATAAAGGTGTAATTCGGATAGATGCGCGTTATATCAAAAGCAGCAGGGTTGAAGACTTGCCAATTGTAGCGATAGAGCGTTGGCATGACATCCAACTGCTGCGCTGATAATGGTAATATACTAGCTATACATAATGCCAA
>JAHDCQ010000107.1:9775-15098 GCA_020629845.1 Saprospiraceae bacterium
TGACATCCAACTGCTGCGCTGATAATGGTAATATACTAGCTATACATAATGCCAAACTACTTATAAAGCGTCCTAGTATATTAATCATTTTTGGATAGGTTTAAATAATCCTAAGTTTCCATTAGAGGTAGTGCCTTCACTAAAGTATCGCTGTGGTTTGGGCGAGCTATACCCATCCTTTTTCATCTGATAATCCATGTGGTTTTGGATATAAGCATATAAATTATTGATGGTGATATAGCCTTCTTTATCCAATACGAGTTCGATATTTCCAACTTTTACGCCATTAAAAGCATCTGCAATAGCTCTTGTAAAATAGCTGCCTTCTTCCGACTCATAAGAAAATTCTTCGCCCGAAGAAGTAAGTGTAATCGTGCCTTTGGTGGCTTCAAAAAACTTACTCAGCGTATTACCTTTTTGCTTCTGCACCATACCACTATGACAAGCATCCAGAAAGACGAGTTTGTGGCAGTCCATTCGGTCTAGGTAGTCATCCACTAAGTTTTTATACTTATTGCTGGTCGATTTTTTATACTCATCCGAATAATTAGAAGCGCGTAAATAAAAATCTTCATTTATCACATCTCCATGCCCCGAATAGTAAATAATGACCACATCATCCTTCATCGGGCGGATATTAAAGGCATTATTGAAGCCTCGTTCTAGGTTTTCAAAAGCCACTTCTATGGCGGCTTTGGTGGTTTTTTCTCTAGCCACGAGGGTATCTATCGTCACCTTACGGAAAATGCCTCTATTGGCTTGTTGCTGCATCAAGTCTACAAATTTCCGCAAATCCTCATCATTCTTTTTTAAGTCGCTTCTAGGCGCGATAGCGAGTACATGCAGGTTCGGTTGGCGCGTTTCTAGTACGAATTGGTAGACCTTATCTTGTATCTGTACTTTTACATTTTCAAGATTGCCTAATGGAAGATTGAAGTCCAGATTAAACGTATTTTGAACATAAGGAGAAGGAGTCAGCGAAATACTACTTTTAGCGTCTGTCAGTAATTTATCATTTAGCCAGACTTTAATATTTTCTTTAGTCAAAAGCCCGTTATGACTAATGTTAGCCGTAAAATTATACAGCCCGCTTGAAGCTCTTATCGGGCTACCTGGTCTAATGTCTATTGCTTCTCCATTTTGCTTTTTCATACGCCATGTCACCGCGCTTACTTCCCCACTCGCATGTCCTTCGGTTTCTATTTCAAGAGGAGCGATACATAAGGTGCTGGTATTGGTATGGTCTTTGAAAATAGCATTAAATTTGCTCACGCCCGTCCCCAATTGGCTGCCTCCGCTAAATGGAATCGTGATGGTGCGAGTTTCTCCTACGCCGATTTTGGAGATATAACGCTGCTCAAAGTAGCAAATATTGATTTTATCTATGCGCGTATCTGTATTGACAATCGCATTTTTAATATCTGCTGTACCAATATTTTTTACCTGAAAAGAAATAAAACCTCTTTCGTTTGGCGACAGCTTATTATCGCCTTGCTCGTCCATTAGGGTGATGGAGTTGTCTATTACTTCCAATTGATAGCTCGATGCTGCGCCCTTCGTTCTAAATTCCCCTTCGGCTTGCTTGAAGTACATCAACTCTATATCTTCCCCTGCATTACCTGCTATAATGTATTCATTTTGATAGGTATAAAGTGTTTTTTTGTACTTAAATACATCACTCAATACATCCTTAGTTAGAGGAATCAGGCTTTCCGCATTTGTATTTTTAGCCAGTTGAGCTTCTAGTAAAGGCACTTCATTGGTTAGTTTTCCATCTATTAGGAAATATTGGTCATGCACATCTTTTACCAAGCCGAAACCTTGATGCGTTCCTGCTTTATCAAAAGTCATTTCATTGGCAAGCTTCAAATCTGGCGATAGTTCTGCTGCCCAAGTTTGGCTATTTTTTTGCCCTATTAAGACCACATTATTATCATAAGATGGATTGATAGAATGGAGCATTACATCCTCATCAAAACTAGTGGAAGCTATGATTTCCCCTGCGGCATTTACTTTCACACAAGTAGCGGGCTGCTGGCGCGTTTTTTTACCACAAAGCACCGCATGATCTTGCTCGGCAGCTACGATACCTACAATATCATCAGGGTATTGCTTTTGAGGAAAGTCATACAAATTACCCTGATTATCCATTTTCTTCAGGATGGTAGCCCCATTTTTATTATTCTGCACCAGCATTAATGTGCCATACTCCAACGGAAGAATGTAATCAAAAGTCCCCAAACTAACATCTTGATAAATGCTATCCATCACTACTTTCATCTCCCGTTTACCCTGCTTATCAATTTGTTCCGCTAGTTTTACTATCCAAGTATAGCGCGTTTTTTTCTTTTGCTGCACGCTCCCAAGCGCGTACAAACTCCCATCTTCTATTTGCACAATTTTATGAATGCTGCTGCTACGCACCCCTTTAGGAGCTATATTATGATAAGTAGATTGTTCTGTATTATTCGGCAGTTTTTTGACTTCTAAAATGACTGCTTTAGCGCGTTTGCGATTTTTCCAAGCTTCACCCACAATCCACAAATCTCCATTAATGGATTGCAGCATATCCCCAATTTGCAGTCTATCATATTCGCTATCTGGCGATTGGTATTTGCTCTTCGTATCATACTCCAATGGCTGCGAAAAAAGGGCAGTAGTGCATCCAAAACTTAAGCAAAAAATGATGTAGTAGTAACGTAGCGACATTATTGCGGGCGAGTTTTTAGTAAATAGATGGACAGATTTGTCCTCCAGATTAATGCCTTGTAAAATGCTGAATACAAATAATTTGTGTCTCACATCTCACATCTTTAAATCTGTTTGTCTACTTATGAAATGAAGTTTGATAGCTCGGCAAATATACAAAGCTATCACAATGAAACAAACAATTGTCATTTTCCAACACTATAAGAGTAGAGATTATTGTCTACTTTTGTTAAAACAGTTTTTTAGGTCAAAACCTAATATTTTTTATGTTTAAATTATTACAGCTAAGTATTTTAAGTTTGCTTTTTTCATGGTTTATGACAAACGATGACAAGCTGTTTTTCGCTACTAGTGAATCGGAGCCTGAATTTTGCAACTGTGATACCGAAAGGGATAGACAAATCTTAATTGACTTATACAACGCCACTGATGGAGATAATTGGCAAAGAAAGGATAATTGGCTTTCGGACGCGCCTATAAGAGAATGGGAAGGAGTAACGCCTAGCACCGAAGGTTGTGTAAGACTCTTAGTGCTAAATGGAAATGGATTGAACGGTACGATTCCTGCTAGTATCGGTGATTTACAACAATTGGAGCGTTTAGACCTTCGCCAAAACGAATTGACGGGCGTAATACCGCTCGAATTAGGGAATTTAAGTGGAGTACGATTTCGGAAGTTGGATTTAAGTGCTAATCAATTGAGTGGTACAATTCCTGATACACTAAGGAATTTGCAAAGCTTAACCGACCTTTTTCTAGGCGATAATAATCTGATAGGCGAAATCCCATCATGGATAGGCGATTTATCTAAACTCAATCAATTAGGGCTGTCAGAAAATAATTTTGTAGGTGAAATTCCGCCTGAATTGGGCAACTTATCGAATCTGGTGCGAATAGGTCTTGGAAAGAATCAACTTACAGGTTCAATTCCTCCCGAACTTGGCAATTTGGACAGAAATAAGTTGATGCAATTGAGTCTAAGACAAAACCAGCTTTCGGGCTGCTACCCACTTAGTCTACGAGATTTTTGCACCCAATATGGAGGATTGCTAAATTTTGGAAATGCAGAAGACACGCTGGATGGTTATGACTTTACAGGCAATCCTATGTTGCCCTGGCAAGGCGATTTTACCCACTTTTGCGAAGGCGAAGAACAAATAGGCGCGCCCTGCGACAATGGAAATCCTGCAACGGTGAATGATACTATTAGTCAAGATTGCGCTTGTATGGGAGTGCCTTGTCGCTTTAGAGATTCTTTGGCTTTAGTGGAATTATATATATCCACCGATGGAGATAATTGGACGGATAGTTGGAACTTGGCGCAGCCCATTAATACTTGGACTGGGGTTGCGCTTAACGAATATGGCTGTGTGGCACAGCTAAATTTGAACAATAATGAATTAGCTGGTACGCTGCCCATTAATTTAGGCGAATTGCAAAGCCTAGAACTACTAGACCTCCGTCATAATGAATTGACAGGACATATCCCACTTGAGCTAGGCAATTTGAGCCGTTTAGAGAAATTAGATTTAAGTAATAATAGCCTCAGCGGAGCGATTCCAGAGACCTTTGGAAATTTAGAAAATCTAGTTCAACTCTTTCTTGGGCTCAATGAACTCGAAGGAGGCATTCCAGTATTTCTAAATCAAATAGAACCTTTAAAACAATTAGCCTTAGGCAGCAATAAACTCAGCGGTGAAATCCCTGCTGAATTGGGCTTAGGACGATTATTTAATCTGGAAATATTGGGTATAGGAGATAATGAACTCACGGGTGCTATCCCTGCTGAATTAGCAAACCTAAGAAGTCTTCAGCAACTTTACTTAAATGAAAATCAACTTTCGGGCTGTTTTCCTGATGCCTTCCGAACCGCATTTTGTGCATTGGGACAGCGACCTCCAGGGGCATTTGAGATAGGTTATGATTTTAGAAATAATCCGATGCTGCCCTGGCAAGGCGAATTTGAACGCTTTTGTAATGAAGAAAACGAGATAGGCGCAGCCTGTGATGACGGAGATGCTACAACTATAAACGACATGATTCAAAACGACTGCCTTTGTGCAGGAGAAGTCTCTTCCATGCCTGAATCTTGTATTGATAATCTAAAAAACACACTGCCAAACGCGATTATCTTAGATGCTACGCAATCGGCAAATGCAGCCTTTGCACCAGGCGAACAAATAGCAACAGATTGTGGTGTACTGCTACAATTGGAAGAAATAAAGATTTGGCAACACGACACCAAAGAGTTGGTGTTTTTCCCTGCGCCGTATAAAGCATGGGAAGGTAGAAATAACGATAATAATAATCTTCCTCCAGGGGTGTACTACTATATGTATACCTTTCACATAGCAGGAGAAGAAGAGGCACGAACCATAAGCGGAATGCTGACCTTATTGGCGTATCAGTAGTGGCTTTTATTGAACCATATAAGTAGCACTTTGTCGCATTCTTATATGACCTTATATGACCTTATATGCCTTATATGGTTCAAAAGAAAAGTATGTTTTTTTTTGAAATAGAAGTAAGCGAGTAAAGCTAAAACGGCTAGAAAACTTACAATTAGAAGCAGGCGGTTTTGTTTAGGAAGTGCTATATCACCACCGTCGCCTAT
>JAHDCQ010000107.1:15198-16363 GCA_020629845.1 Saprospiraceae bacterium
CAATTAGAAGCAGGCGGTTTTGTTTAGGAAGTGCTATATCACCACCGTCGCCTATCAAGATGCAAGCAGACCAATAAAAGGGATGCGCGGTATGCAGTCTATCTTGATAAACTTCGGTATTGCGAAGTGCTTGTAGATAATCGCGTTTTGCTTGACTGAGGGCTTTATTCTTTGGCAGATGGCGCAGATTTTTATAGAAATATTGCATCAGCGCACTCGTGGAAGCATCATTGATATTCCAAAGCGATGCGACTACGCTTTCTGCACCTGCGGCGGTAAATGCTCTAGCGATACTTAGCAATCCTTCGCCTCTAGTGCTTCTTCCGATTTGCGTATTGCAAGCACTTAGTACGACGAGTTTCGCATCTGTATGGAGTGCGTAGATATTATCAATAGAAAGACGGCTTTCATAAGCGTCATCGGAGGCAAGGGCTAAATAGGAAGTCGTGATGTCCTCATTTAAAATGCCATGTGTGGCAAAATGTAGGATGTTGTAGGACTGATAATTTTCAAGAAAACGATCTAAAGAAATATTATCCGTCCATACCTGACCGCCCAATATATTTTGAATATTTTGAACCTCTTCTTGGCTATATTGCAAATAGGGTAAAGAAGAAGAAGCGTTTCCAAAAGTGGGAGCAATAGCTAGTAGCTGGACGGTCTTATGGTCATTTTTTACATCCATATCCGTCCATAATTTGCTACTGTAAGCATAGCTAATATCATACTGCTCTATGAGGTATTCGTGGTCTTGAAAACGATTGCCTGTCGCAGCTTTCGTCAGCAGGGCTTCAAAAGGTAAAAAAAGGAGTATGCCACTTGGCACTAGGATAAGTTCTTCTTTTAAGCCTTCAAGCGGAGCTATTAATTGTTGATATACGCTATATCCAGTTCGATTGAAAGCTTCGTACATATCATATTGCTGTCGTCGAACGCTTTGGCAGAGCGTATTAAGCTCTTGCGAAATAGCATCGGTAGCAATAGCATAATGATGAAATTCTGTGGTGTTTATAGTAAACGTAAAAATATAATCTCTCCCAACATGATACTCGATTAAGGTTTGAGTTGGGGAGAGTCGGTTTTGCAGCCGCTCTATAGATTTTCGTTCTTTGAAAAAATCTAAAGGATACACACTATCAATGTGTTGCTGAAGTTGGTCTTGTCG
>JAHDCQ010000522.1 GCA_020629845.1 Saprospiraceae bacterium
CAATAAGGTGTAAAACAATCTGTTTTAGATGATAAATTAGGAAACCCAATAAGGGAAGAAGCAAAGAGCTATATCATACAAAATAGAAGAGATGATACAGCAAATCAAAAAAAGTGAGACAATATTAGTAAAAATACTGGCAAAAAATGAACTGTTTTTACGGATAAAGTACTGTGTTTTGACCACTTGATGTTTCAGGAGGAAACCCTTCACTTTTGGATTAATAGGTAGGTAGAATACCTAATAAATATGTAACTTGCTTTGAAAATCCTCCCGATGAAAAAACGACTTTATGCTTTAGATGTCTTTCGCGGCATGACAATCGCGGGTATGATATTAGTAAACTGCCCTGGTAGTTGGTCTTATGTTTATGCACCGCTGCGTCATGCAGAATGGAATGGCTGGACACCTACCGATTTGGTATTTCCATTTTTCTTATTCATTGTAGGTGTAGCGATGTGGTTTTCGTTCAAAAAACATGAACATCAACTCACCGCTACCACAGCTATGAAAATTGTACGTCGCACTTTGCTCATTTTTTTCGTGGGTCTACTGCTCAATATCTTCCCTGATAAATTCACCGATTTTGAAAATTGGCGTATTTTTGGGGTATTGCAACGTATCGCTTTAGCCTTTGGTGGTGCGGCATTTTTAGCCTTATTGCTCAAAAAACAAATTCCGATTCTCATTGCTACACTCGTGATTTTATTGGGCTATTGGGGTATTCTGCTTAGTTTCGGTGATTTGACACTAGAAGGTAATTTCGTGCGCAGCCTAGATTTACAACTCGTAGGAGATAGCCATTTGTATCATGGCTATCGCAATGTAGCAGGGGAACGTGTTGCTTTCGACCCAGAAGGCTTTTTAAGCACTTTGCCCTCTATTGCGACTGTCCTTTTAGGATACCTCACAGGGCAATTCATTGGTACAAGTACGGACTATCGAAAAGTCGTTCGCAGTATACTTATTGCTGCTGTTCCGCTTATCGTATTGGCGTATATCTGGCATCCATTTTTCCCTATTAATAAGCCAATTTGGAGCAGTTCATATGTATTACTTACAGCGGGTTTAGGTTTGCTTGTGCTAGGTACAAGTATTTATCTTATTGATATTTTAGGGATTAAAGCTTGGGCATTTCCTTTTGTAGTATTTGGCACCAACTCACTATTTGCTTATGTGCTGCATAGTATAATTGCGAAACTGCTTTATAAAAACAGCATTGGAGTTGGTGATGAAAGTGTTACCTACTACACTTGGATATATGAGCAGATTTTTCAGCCTATTTTGGGTAATTACAATGGCTCGCTTGCCTTTGCCTTGAGTTTTGTGTTGGTATGTTGGTTGATTACATATGTGCTGTATAGAAGACAGATTTTTATAAAATTGTAATAAGTACATTGTAAAATAAATTTCTTCGCATTTATGACTGCTTCTTTTTCCAGTATTTTTCGTTTCAAAATCGGACTTCATAACCCGTTATGTTTCCAATTTTGTGCCTCAAATACCGAAAAAATAAGCTCGGTCAAAACACGAAGCTATTTAATTTACAATGTAATAAGTCTTTGCCCCCTTACTTATCGCCGAACGGCATATACCAATTCATCTTCGTAGCGACCATTTTTGTAAAGAGTCTGTTTAAAGGTTGCTTCTAGCTGAAAGCCTGCTTTTTCGAGTACTTTTTGAGAGCCAATATTAGAGCCAAAAGGACGCGCAAAAATACGGTCAATATCAAACTTCCGAAAGCCATAGGCTACCATTTGGCGCACCGCGTTTGTCATAACTCCTTTACCCCAATAGGGTTCCGCGAGCCAATAGCCAAGTTCTGCATTTTTGCAGAAAATATCATCTTGAGGATGTATACCAACACCGCCTGCCACTTTATTATTGATTTCGATTGCCATAATATGAAAGGGGTCGTGGGAACGCGCCATTTTGATAAAACCCTCTCCACTTTCGCGGGTGTAGGGATGTGGGAAGCGGTTAGTGAGATTATTAGAAATATTTGGATTGTCCGCAATCACAACTAGTGTATCAAGGTCACTCATTTCCCACGGGCGAAGTTTGAATTCCATATGCTTGTTTTAACTTTTGGATATTGTTAAAAGTCTAGATAACTTGCTTGGAGAAACGAGTTTGACCGAGATTTAGTTCCATATTACTTTCTAATATTCATAGCGAAGCTGTTCGTCCCAGCCCTCTAAATTGAGCAGTACCACATCATTGCCTTCTACTTGCAGAGCAGTCAGGTCGAAGGATAGTGTTTGTTCTATTATGGCTTGGCAAAGTTCAGAATTACTAAGAGAGAGGCGTACGCTGCGTTGCACAGGAAATGATTCTGCTACTTCTCCAGAATCAATGAATTCCATAGCCCAATTAGACCCACTACAACCTGAAGCCGTCAGCACAAGTTCCAGGCACTCATCGGTCAATACTACTTTATTGAAGCGAAAAGCGTCAGCAGGGGCATCATTGAAAAGAGCTTGGTCTACAATTGCTTTTTGGTCACAATTGGATATAGAAGTTTCTGTAATTTCGTCTGTTGG
>JAHDCQ010000523.1 GCA_020629845.1 Saprospiraceae bacterium
CCTACATTTTAAAACTATCCGCCTTTTTTTTCATTTATTGCAATATATGAGTTCTGCATATTATTTATACGCAGAATATCAATGTCTTCGCTAAATTGAAAACCCGCCTGTTCCGCGAACGGGCAGGTTAAAAATGGAATGAGTAGCTTGAAAATTATTGAAACACCAAATGTGTAATTTTTTACTAGTAAGTGTTTTACAAAGTAATCATGTAAGTACTCAATGAGTGAATGAAGAAATGGTGAATAATTATAGATTTCATTCGCTCATTCAGTCATTCAATATTCACCCATTGAGTATTTACGTAATCATTTTGTTAATTTTCAATTTTTAATTCTCCATTTTCAATTTGGCGAACATATTAGAATATACTTGCCTATTTTATTGGCTTTAAATTTTATTTGAATTAAAATGTACGAAAAATTACTATCGCCACTCGACTTAGGATTTACCACTTTGAAGAATCGCGTACTTATGGGTTCTATGCACACCATGCTAGAGGAAATGCCTGGAGGCTTTGAACGTATGGCGGCTTTTTATGCGGAACGCGCACGTGGACAAGTTGGGCTTATCGTAACGGGGGGCATCGCCCCAAACATGGAAGGTAACGCGCTACCCATTGGACATCCTTTAGATAATAAAGAAATTGCCGAAAAGCATAAAGTTGTAACCGAAGCTGTCCATAAAGAAGGCGGTAAAATCTGTATGCAAATTCTCCACGTGGGACGTTATGGCTATACCGATAAAAACGTTTCTGCTAGTGCGACCAAAGCCCCTATTTCGCCCTTTCCTGCCCGCGAGTTATCAGGGGAAGAAGTAGAAAAAACCATTCAAGACTATGTAGAATGTGCTGCTTTGGCGCAATATGCAGGCTACGATGGCGTGGAGATAATGGGATCAGAGGGCTATTTGATTAATCAATTTATAGCTAAAAAGACCAATAAGCGCACTGACGAATGGGGGGGCGAATATGAAAATCGAATTAAATTTCCGATAGAAATTGTACGTCGTACACGCGAGCGCGTAGGGGAGAACTTTATCATTATTTATCGCCTTTCTATGCTCGATTTGGTAGATGGTGGTAGTACTTGGAAAGAAGTGGTGCAGTTAGCTAAAGAAATTGAAAAAGCAGGTGCGACCATCATAAATACAGGCATTGGCTGGCACGAAGCGCGGGTGCCTACTATTGGTACGATAGTGCCACGCGGTGGTTTTGCATGGGTGACGAAGCGCATGATGGGCGAAGTGAATATCCCGCTAGTAACGACTAATCGCATCAATATGCCTGAAACCGCAGAGCAAATCCTACAAGAAGGCAATGCAGATATGGTATCTATGGCGCGACCTTTTTTAGCCGATTCACAATTGGTGCTGAAAGCAATAGAAAACCGCTCGGATGAGATTAATACCTGTATCGCTTGCAATCAGGCTTGCCTTGACCATACCTTTACCATGCAAGTATGTTCGTGCATTGTGAATCCAAGAGCTTGTCACGAAACAGAGCTGAATTTTTATCCTACCGAAAATAAGAAAAAGATAGCCGTAGTTGGTGCAGGGCCAGCAGGCTTGGCAGCTTCGACTATTGCGGCAGAGCGTGGGCATGAAGTGCATCTATTTGAAGGAGCCAGTAAAATAGGTGGGCAATTCAATATGGCAAAAGTCATTCCAGGCAAAGAAGAATATGCGGAAACCATTCGCTACTACAATAGCATGATAAAGAAGCATGACGTACAATTATCGCTCAATCATCGAGTGACAGCACAAGAGTTGAAAGATGGTGGCTACGATGAAATTATACTAGCTACAGGGGTCACGCCACGCAAAGTGGATTTTGAAGGGGCAAATCATGCAAAGGTCTTGAGCTATGTGGATGTATTGGAACGCAAATTGCCCGTAGGCGCACGCGTAGCAATTGTAGGGGCAGGAGGTATTGGTTTCGATGTAGCCGAATACTTGGCACACGATAATGAGCATGAATCGCCAAGCATGGATGTAGCAGCCTATATGAAAGAGTGGGGCGTGGATATGGAATATTTGAAGGGTGGCGCATTAAGTGAAGCGAAGCCTGCACCTTCGCCACGTTCTATTTTCTTGCTGAAGCGTTCGAGTGGAAAGCATGGTAAAAATCTAGGTAAAACGACGGGCTGGATTCATCGTTCTAGTCTCAAGATGAAAGGCGTGCATAATATCGCCAACGTCACCTACCACAAAGTAGATGATGAAGGCTTTCATATTTCGGTAGGTGAGGAACGCCAAGTGCTAGAGGTGGATAATGTAGTCATTTGTGCTGGGCAAGAACCTCTACGCGAACTGTACGACGACTTACAAGCGGCTGGACAAACCGTACACTTAGTAGGAGGGGCTGATGTAGCGGCGCAATTGGATGCCAAACGTGCCATTAAGCAGGCGAGTGAATTGGTGGCAGCGATATAAGGATTGTGTACAAAATAAGTTCGTAAATTAAAATATTGAATGTGGGATTTCAGTGGATATAGCTCGAAATTCCACATTTAGTAAGTGAATTGACAATT
>JAHDCQ010000524.1 GCA_020629845.1 Saprospiraceae bacterium
AAATAATTTCCCATAAGTGTGACTATCCCGTCCCAAATTACGTTTAAAGGATAGAAACAATTTTTTAATTCAAATTTCTAATCTAAATGTTAGATAACTTATTCAATTCGATTGGTGGTGATGTGGTAAGCAACTTAACCGAAAAAGCGGGTATCTCCATGGATCAAGCCAAGCAAATACTTCCAATTGGTCAAGAAACGCTCCAAAGCGGACTAATGGAACAAGTAACAAGCGGCAACATTGGCGACATCGTAGGTATGTTCAACAGCGGTGGTGGCGATTTGCAAAGCAATGGTTTATTCGGCAGCTTGAAAGGCATGTTTATGCAAAATATCATGTCAAAAGTAGGCTTAGACGAATCAGTAGCAGGCGCAGTAGCAGGTACAGGTATGGAAAGCATGATTAGCAACATCACTGGCATGGTAGGTGGTGCAGGTAATGTAACAGAAGACAGTCTAAAAGAAGGTTTAGGCATGGGCGGTGGTATTGCTGATATAGCTGGCAATATGCTAAAAGATAAGTTAGGCGACGGCATCGGCGGTGCAATCGGTGGCTTATTTGGCAAATAGGATATAGAAATGAGGTTTACTAAACTTTCAAAGTTTAGTAAACCTTGACCTCAAAAATACTTACTTTTTTATTCCCTCAAAGGAAACTAAAATTCCTCCTTCCATTGTTCAAGATTTGGTGTATTTTTGCGCCCAATTATAGAAACGGTACTATACCGACTAAAATTCCCTTATGCAACGACGTACAGAAATACGTGAAGTGCTAGGCATGGAAGCACTCGGACAGACGATTACAGTGAAAGGATGGGTACGCGCTTTTCGCTCCAACCGATTTGTAGCCCTTTATGATGGCTCAGACTTCAATACGCTACAAGTGGTAGTGGATTTTGAGAATACTCCAGAAGAAACACTAAAGCAAATAGATTTTCATGCTTGCATCGCAGCGACAGGGCGTTTAGTAGAGTCGCAAGGAGCTGGCCAAACGATGGAATTGCTGGCAGAAAATATCGAGATTTTAGGTGCTGCAAATCCAGAAGCATACAGCCTGCAACCCAAGCGCATGACGATGGAGTACCTCCGCGAAAAGGCGCATTTCCGTATGCGTACCAATACCTTTAGTGCGGTTTTCCGTATTCGTCACGGACTTGCCTACGCGGTGCATAAGTTCTATAACGATAGAGGTTACTACTACTTACATACGCCTATCGTGACGGGTAGTGATGCAGAGGGCGCAGGAGAAATGTTTCGTGTCACTACTTTCGAGCCGAACAAAGCTCCTCTTACAGAAGATGGACAAGTAGATTTCAAGCAAGATTTCTTTGGCAAAGCCACGAATTTAACCGTTTCGGGGCAGCTACAAGGCGAAATAGGAGCGTTGGCATTGGGTAAAATTTACACCTTTGGCCCAACTTTTCGCGCCGAAAACTCTAATACTTCGCGTCACCTCGCTGAGTTTTGGATGATAGAACCCGAAGTGGCATTCTACGACATCCACGACAACATGGACTTGGCAGAAGATTTCTGCAAGTACTTGATTGACTATGTGTTGCTGCATTATCCTGATGATTTAGCCTTTTTGGATAAACGCATCGCGGATATGGAGAAAAACATGCCGAAAGAGAAACGCCGTCCGATGGGTTTGATAGAAACTTTGCGCTTTGTGGCAGAGAATGATTTCGAACGTATTACCTATACAGAGGCGGTTCGTACTTTGAAAAATTCTAAGCCTTACAAAAAAGGAAAATTCGAATATCCAGTAGAGTGGGGTGAAGAATTGCAATCGGAGCATGAACGCTATCTAGTAGAAAAGAAATACAAAAAGCCCGTCATCGTGCGCGATTATCCTGCAAAGGCAAAGGCATTCTATATGCGTATGAACGACCAAGAGGAAGGTGTGCCAGGCAGAACCGTAGCGGCTATGGATGTACTCTTCCCAGGCATCGGCGAGTTGATTGGTGGCTCGCAGCGCGAAGAACGCTTAGAAGTGCTACAAGAGCGCATGGATGCGATGCACGTCAGTCAAGAAGAATTATACTGGTATTTAGAACTTCGTAAATTTGGCGGCGCGCCACACGCAGGTTTCGGACTTGGTTTCGAGCGTATGGTGCAGTTTGTAACGGGCATGGGCAATATCCGTGATGTGATTGCTTTTCCGCGTACGCCGGGCAATGCGGAGTTTTAGATTATATTTTTTTTGAACCATATAAGGGATATAAGACACATAAGAAGCAACTTATATGCCCTTATGTGCCTTATATGGTTCAATAAAGAATTACGCAAACTTCCGCATATAATCTCCAATCAAAGGCATATTCCCCAAGCGAATGCCCACATCCAACAACCACGGGAAACGCCCTACTGAACGCTGTGCCAAAGCCCGCAAGCGCAATTCTGCCCACAATTTATCATATAAAGCCGTATCATAAGCTTTTAAGAAAGCAGCATCAAAACGGTTCTCCGCAAAGCTTTTCACTATTTGTTCCGCTGCTACCCGCGCACTTAACATGGCATTACCGAT
>JAHDCQ010000525.1 GCA_020629845.1 Saprospiraceae bacterium
ATGCTCAGTATTTTTTGGAAAGAAATAAATGCTTTTTTCAGTTCACTCATCGGCTATGTGGTGATAGGGGTATTCCTTGCCATCATGGGCTTGATGATGTTTGTATTTCCAGATTATAGCATTCTAAACTATAAGTACGCCACGCTCGACCAACTGTTTGGCATCGCGCCGATGATTTTTATGTTTCTCATCCCCGCTATCACCATGCGTTCGCTGGCAGAAGAGCAGCAGACGGGGACTATTGAGCTATTGGTCACGCGTCCTTTGAGTGATTTACAGATTGTGCTGGGGAAATATTTTGCCTGCTTAGTACTCGTTATTTTTGCCTTGATTCCTACTGTTTTATACTATATCACGGTGCATCAATTGGGCTCACCGAAAGGGAATTTAGATTCGGGTGCGATACTAGGCTCTTATTTTGGGCTGGTATTTCTAGCGGGCGTGTTCGTGGCGATTGGCATTTTTGCTTCTTCGCTCACGCGCAACCAAATTACAGCATTTATACTCGCTACTTTTCTGTGTTTTCTGGTCTATTGGGGCTTCGATTTTATTAGTCGTTTGCCTGTTTTTGTGGGCAAAGTAGATGATGTAGTACAAATGCTCGGCATTGATTATCATTATGCTTCTATCAGTCGAGGCGTAGTGGATACGCGCGATGTCTTATATTTTTTATCCGCTATCGCGCTTTTTATTGCGCTGACGGTGACGGCTTTGGGGAGAAGGAAATGGTGATTTTGAACTCAAATTAAGCAATGAACAAACGCAATCAATCCATACTCAATTTATTACTATTTGCTGGTATTCTGCTCTTCGTGAATATCCTCGGCAGTTTCTTTTATACCCATCTGGATTTGACAGAAGAAAAACGCTACACGCTTACGGATGCTACTAAAAATTTGGTAGGTAACTTGGATGATGTAGTGTATGTGCAAGTGCTTTTGGAAGGGGAATTTCCAGCAGGTTTCAAGCGATTGCAAGCTGCTACGCGAGAAATGTTGGATGATTTACGTTCCGAGTCAGGTTATGTGGAGTATGAATTCACCGACCCTAGTGAAGGTAATGCCGAACAAATCAATGCACGCCGCGAACAGTTGGCAAAAGATGGCATTATCCCCACCAATTTACGCATCGCGGATGTAGCAGAAGGAACTGCCGAACGCATCATTTATCCTTATGCGATTTTTAATTATAAAGGGCGTAAATTTCCTGTCAATCTACTGGAAAATGATATGGTGGGGGCAAATCCAGAAGTGGTACTGAATAATAGTATTGGCTTGCTGGAATATAAATTTGCGAATGCGATTCAGAAACTTCAAAGTACGCTAAAACCTGCCGTCGTCTTCACCAAAGGACACGGCGAATTGAATGAACTGCAAGTACGCGATTTTGAACGTACGCTGCGGCAATATTACGATACAGGACACATCATGCTGGATAGTATGACGCACATCCCTACGGAACGCGTGGATGCCCTCGTAGTGGCGCGTCCTAGAGGCGAATTTTCGGATAAAGATAAATTCAAAATAGACCAATATGTGATGAATGGCGGCAAGGTGCTTTGGCTCATTGACCGCTTGAATGTGAATGTGGATTCTATCAATCGAAATAAAAAATATGTGCCATTTGACTATCAACTAAATTTAGAGGATTTGTGGTTTAAATATGGCATTCGGGTACAGCCCAATTTAATCTTGGATTTAGAAGCTTCGCGTATCCCACTCGCTACGGGCATGATAGGCAACAAGCCACAATTTGAGCTTTTTCCATACTATTATCATCCACTTATTTCACCACGTAGCAAGCACCCGATAGTGAAAAGTTTAGATCGCGTAAATCTGCTTTTCCCAAGCAGTATTGATACCACAGTACGTGTAAAAACGCAGATGGAAAAGACCGTTCTACTGACTTCTTCACAATACAGCCGCTTGCAGTTTCCACCTGTTACACTCGATTTTGAAATACTACGCTATCCGCCACAGCCAGAAAAATTTAGTAAATCCTATCAGCCTGTGGCTGTTTTGTATGAAGGCGTTTTTCCATCACTTTATGCCAATCGCGTGACGGAAGGTATGGAAGCGGGATTGGCACAATTGAATCTAGAATTTAAAGCCGAAAGCAGCCCTACGCGCATGATCGTCGTTTCTGATGGGGACATTATTAAAAACACCGTCGGGAGAGATGAACAAGTAAGTCCAACGGGCTATAATCCATTTGAGAAATTTGCTTTTGCGAATAAGGATTTTCTAATTAATGCCATCGAGTATTTATTGGATGAAAATGGCGTAATAGAAGCGCGAGGCAAGGAAGTCAAATTGCGCCTGCTAGATAACGTAAAAGCCAAAGCAGAACGCAGCACTTGGCAGTTGATAAATATCGTATTGCCGCTGGTATTTTTAGCCCTTTTTGGCTTAGGCTATAATTTCTTAAGACGACGGCGATATGCGAAATAATGTATTAAGTATCAGGTATTAGGTATTAAGTAATGAGCAGCTTTTACCTGATACCTAATACTTAATACCTAA
>JAHDCQ010000108.1 GCA_020629845.1 Saprospiraceae bacterium
GTGAAGACTGTACGCAATAGCGGAGCTGTTGTAACTGGTCCGATTCCGCTGCCCACGAAAAAAGAGATTTTCACCGTCCTGCGCTCGCCGCACGTCAACAAGAAATCTCGTGAGCAGTTCCAGTTACGCACCCACAAGCGTTTAATTGAAATCTACACACCAACTCAGAAAACAGTAGATGCACTGTCTAAGTTGGAGCTGCCTAGCGGGGTTGATATCCAAGTTAAGTTGACGTAGTTTCTTAGATGTATCCCGATGGCTATCGGGAATAAGTATGAGATGTGAGATTTTTTACGCTCTTCTCATATTTCCAGTTTTGAATAGTCATATTTCAAAGCTATAGCTGCATGTCAGCTTATAGCCTTGTATATCTGGCTGCTTCAAATTACATCTAAATCCAAATTTGAATATACGATGTGGATGTTTGTGTAAGTGTGAAAGAAAAGTTTCACATCTCTCCCGATAACTATTGGGACTCACATCTCATATCTAAAACATATATCCATGAATGGATTAATTGGTAGAAAGCTAGGAATGACCAGCATCTATACAGAAGCTGGAAAGAATGTGGCTTGTACTATCGTGGAAGTGGAACCTTGTGTAGTAACACAGGTGAAGACTGAAGACGGTAACGACGGCTACAATGCTCTTCAAGTGGGCTATGGCGATAAGAAGGAAAAAAGAACTTCTAAGCAATTAGCGGGTCATTTCAAGAAAGCAAGTACTAGTCCAAAAGCAAAAGTAGCGGAATTCCGTGACTTTGATATTGCAGAAAAAGGACTAGGAGAGGTAATCAAAGTGGATGAAGTATTTGAGGAAGGCGATATTGTACATGCAATAGGTACTTCTAAAGGTAAGGGTTTCCAAGGGGTAGTAAAGCGTCATGGTTTCCGCGGGGTGAATGACCAAACACACGGTCAGCACAATCGCCAACGTGCACCAGGTTCTATTGGTGCAGCTTCTTATCCTGCAAAAGTATTCAAGGGAATGCGTATGGCAGGTCGTATGGGAGGTAAGCGCGTGAAAGTAAAGAACTTGCAAGTGCTGAAAATATTCCCAGCAGAGAATTTGCTAGTGGTAAAAGGAGCAATTCCTGGCCACAAAGGCTCTTACGTAATCATTGAAAAGTAGAATCGTCATGACAGTTGATGTATTAAGCATAAATGGAGGGACAACAGGCCGTTCGGTAAGCTTACCAGCGGAAGTGTTCGAGATAGAGCCGAATGAGCATGCAGTTTATTTGGATGCGAAGCGTTACTTAGCAAGTCAGCGTCAAGGTACGCACAAAGCCAAGGAACGTGGTGAAGTGGCAGGTTCTACACGCAAGTTGAAGCGTCAGAAAGGTACAGGTACAGCTCGTGCAGGTGATATTAAATCGCCAGTATTTAGAGGTGGTGGGCGTATCTTTGGTCCTCGCGCTGATAGAAACTATCGTCAGAAAATAAACAAGAAAGTAAAGCGATTAGCTAGAAAGTCGGCTTTATCTGCAAAAGCAGCAGATGGCTCTTTGCTAGTAATCGAAGACTTCTCTTACGATGCACCAAAGACAAAGGCATACACAGATATGTTACGTGCTTTGGAACTAGATACAAAAAAGACGCTGCTCGTAACATCGGATTACGAGAAAGAAGTCTACCTATCTAGCCGCAATGTAAAGAAATCATCAGTAATGCGCGCACAAGACATCAGTACTTATGACATCTTGAATGCTCAAACGGTGATTTTAGCAGAAGGAGCAGTTGATACGATAACGAAAACATTGGCTTAAACTACTGTTAGCAGTTAGCTATTCCCGATAACTATCGGAATTGCCAATAGCTAAAAGCCAGCAGCCAATAGCAATAAAATGGCAGAGAAAACAATAATTGTTCGCCCACTGATCACGGAAAAGTCAGAATTGCTGACCAATAATGCGAATCAATATACATTCGTAGTAAACAAGCGTGCGAATAAGATTGAAATAAGAAAGGCAGTAGAGCAGATGTATAATGTAACGGTGGAAGCGGTGAATACTGTCATTATGCCAGGTAAATTGAAGTCGCGTTTCACACGTTCAGGCGTTTCAAAAGGACGCAAGCCTTCATTCAAGAAAGCATACATTACGCTTTCACCAGGCGAAGAAATTGATTTTTACGGAGATATTTAATAGAGGGTATCAAGTACAACGTATTACGTATTAAGTACTCATAGCGGTTCGCCTAATACTTAATACCTAATACCTAATACTGACAAACTAAAAAAGATGCCAACAAAGAAATATAAACCGGTATCACCGGGTAGTCGCTTTAGAGTAGGAAATACGTTTACAGAGGTTACAGAAAGCAAACCAGAGAAGAGCTTACTAGCTCCTATTAAGAAGTCTGGGGGGCGTAATAACCAGGGTAAAATGACCGTGCGCCATCGTGGTGGTGGACACAAACGTCGTTACCGTATTATTGACTTCAAGCGCGACAAAGAAGGAACGGCAACGGTGAAGACGATTGAATACGATCCGAACCGTACAGCATATATTGCATTGGTGGAGTATGGAGATGGCGAAAAGCGATACATACTAGCACCCGATGGACTACAAGTTGGTGCAGAAATTGCCTCTGGTAAAGGAGTAGCTCCTGAGGTTGGTAATACCATGTACCTTTCTGAAATTCCACTTGGTTCGCAGATTCATGCCATTGAGATGCAGCCAAACAGAGGTGCCGCTTTGGTACGTAGTGCAGGTACATCAGCAACTTTGATGGGTAAAGAGGAACGTTACGCAGTAGTGAAGTTGCCTTCTGGAGAGGTACGTCGTATCCTCCTCACTTGTAAAGCAACCATAGGCACTTGTTCCAATCCTGATCATGGCTTGCAAGTATCTGGGAAAGCAGGTCGTACGCGCTGGTTAGGTCGTCGTCCTCGTGTAAGAGGTGTTGCGATGAACCCAGTAGATCACCCGATGGGTGGTGGTGAAGGTAGAGCATCTGGTGGTCACCCACGCTCTCGCACAGGTATTATGGCAAAAGGACAAAAGACGCGCAACAAGAAGAAGCATTCTACGAAGTTGATTATCAGCAAGCGTAAATCGAAGAAGAAGTAAGTTAATGAGTGGTAAGTGATAGGTATGTGAATAAGTATTCATCTTAATCACTCACGACTCATAACTCATAACTAATACAACATGGCTCGATCATTAAAGAAAGGACCTTACGTTTTTCATAAGCTTTGGAACAAAGTAGAAAAAGCTCAGGAGTCTACAAAGAAGACCGTTATCAAGACATGGTCTCGCTCTTCTATGATTATTCCTGATATGGTAGGCCTTACGATTGCCGTACATAACGGTAAGACCTTTGTACCAGTATTTGTTACAGAAAATATGGTAGGACACAAACTAGGAGAGTTTGCACCTACCCGTAGTTTCAAAGGACACTCAGGAAATAGAAAGAAGTAAATTTTAGGTAGTTTAGTGATTTGGCTATTTGGTAGTTTAGTTTTTACCAAATAACCAAAATACCAAACAACTAAATAACTATAATAATGGAAGCAGTAGCAAAATTTCGCAACTGTCACATGTCAGCGCGTAAAATGCGCTTAGTGGTAGATAACATCAGAGGAAAGAATGTGAATGAAGCATTGGACATTCTTGAATTCACTAATAAGGAGGCAGCAACATGGTTGCAAAAAACCCTGCTTTCGGCTATCGCCAATTGGGAATACAAGTTGGACGGCATGGAGGATGCTGATGATTATGATTTGTATGTAAAAGAAGTACGAGCGGATCAAGGACCAATGCTGAAGCGTTTTCGCCCAGCACCACATGGTCGCGCACACCGTATTCGCAAGCATTCAAGCCACATTACTATTGTAGTTGATAACCGCCTTCCATTGGAAGATGAAGCAGAAGGCGCATCAGAAGAAGAATAAACAATTGAAAATTAATAATTGAGAATTGAAAATTAGAAGTATTTTCAATTGTCCATTCTCAATTGTCAATTAAGAAATATGGGTCAGAAGACAAATCCAGTTGGTAATCGCTTAGGCATCATTCGAGGTTGGGACTCGAACTGGTTCGGTGGAAAAAGCAAGGAATTCTCAGCAAAGGTGGTAGAAGATGATAAAGTCAGAACATACCTCCGTGCGCGTGTACCCAAAGGTGGTATCGCTCGCATCATCATTGAGCGTACCTTGAAACGTGTTACTGTTACCGTTCACACCTCTCGTCCTGGTATTATCATTGGAAAAGGTGGTTCAGAGGTAGATAAGATTCGCGAGGAGTTGAAGAAGCTTACAGGCAAGGAAGTACAAATCAATATTGTAGAAATTCGCAAGCCAGAAATGGATGCCTACATAGTTGGAGAGTCTATAGCCAAGCAAATCGAAGCGCGTATCAACTATCGCCGTGCTATCAAGATGTCTATTCAGTCTACTATCCGTGCTGGCTCAGAAGGTATCAAGGTGCGTGTTAGTGGTCGTTTGAATGGTGCGGAAATGGCACGTTCAGAAGAGTATAAGCAGGGTAGAACACCATTGCATACCTTCCGCGCAGACATTGACTACGCATTGGTAGAGGCAAATACCATCTATGGTAAGATTGGTATTAAGGTTTGGATTTTCAAAGGTGAGGTCTTAGGTAAGCGCGATTTATCTCCAAACACAGGCGACGGCAAGAAGGATGGCAGAGGACGTGGCGGACGCGGTGGCAACCGTGGTGGACGCGGTGGAGACCGTAGAGGTGGCAACCGTAGAGGCAACAATCGTGGTAGCAATCGCGGTGGTGGAAGAAGAAATGATGGCTAGAGTTGCTTGTTTATTGATGTGGTTATTGGTTCATCTTAGAATTGCATAAACAACTAACTACAATATCAAATAAACAAATAAGCAAATCACCGAATAAACAAAAATAAATTGTACTTTTGCGTCCATTTTTGACGGAGAGTACTAAAATATAGGAAAATGTTACAGCCAAAACGTACGAAATACAGAAAACGGCAGAAAGGAAAAAATGATGGTTTAGCGTACAGAGGTACCAAAGTATCTTTCGGCTCTTTCGGTTTGAAGGCTACAACAGAAGGACGTATCACTAACCGTCAGATAGAATCTGCTCGTATTGCCATGACACGTTACATGAAACGTGAAGGTAAAGTATGGATTCGCATTTTCCCAGATGTTCCCGTTACAAAGAAGCCTTTAGAGGTACGTATGGGTAAGGGTAAGGGTGCGCTCGACCACTGGGTAGCTTTAGTGAAGCCAGGTCGTATCATGTTCGAAATGGACGGTGTGCCTTACGAAACAGCTAAAGAAGCATTGCGTCTAGCAGCACAAAAACTGCCCGTATTAACGAAGGTAGTAGTGCGACCAGACTACGAAGGAGAACTTTAAAGATAAAAATGCGCTAAGTTGTTAGTTATAAGATTTAGAGAAATTTCAAATCTTGTATCTTACATCTCAAATCTAATAAAATGGCAAGTGCAAAATTTTTAGAACTTCAAGGCTTTTCAGACGAAGATTTGAAGGTAGAATTGCAGGAAATAAAGCGTCAATATCAGAAAATGAAAATTGACCACTCTATTAGAGGCATCGAAAATCCATTGGATTTGCGTGAAGTACGTCGTGATATAGCACGTCTAAACACCGAAGTACGTCGTAGAGAAATCGCTGCAATGTCAGAGGAAGAATTGGCAGGTCGTTCAAAGAAACGTGCGCGCCGTCGTAAAGGAAAATAATCGTACTTTCAAAACCATATATTGATATTCAATACAATGAGTGAACAGAAACTGACAAATAGGAAAACCCGAATCGGAGTAGTCGCAAGCGATAAAATGCAGAAGACCATTACTGTGCGAGTAGAGCGTCGCTTACGCCACCCGATATACGGTAAATTTGTAAAGAAGTCGAAGAAGTTCATGGCGCACGACGAGAAGGAAGAATGCAACATTGGCGACTTGGTAAAGATCCAAGAGACGCGCCCATTGAGCAAGCGCAAGAGCTGGGAACTCGTAGAAATAATCGAAAGAGCGAAGTAATTTGGTACAAAGTATTAGGTACAAAGTATTAAGTAAAACTATACTTAATACCTAATACATAATACTTTAATACTAAATCAAAAACATAAAGCGATGATACAACAGGAATCAAGACTGAAAGTAGCCGATAATAGCGGTGCGAAAGAAGTACTTTGTATCCGTGTATTAGGAGGATCAAAGAGACGTTACGCTTCTATTGGCGACCAAATCGTCGTGACAGTAAAAGAGTCTTCTCCAGGAGGGGTAAAGAAAGGTACTGTTTCAAAGGCAGTGATTGTACGTACGAAGAAGGAGATTCGTCGTAAAGATGGTTCATACATTCGCTTCGATGATAATGCAGTAGTATTACTCAATGCTGCGGAAGAGCCACGCGGAACACGTATTTTCGGGCCTGTGGCGAGAGAGTTGCGCGAGAAGAACTATATGCGTATTGTATCACTTGCACCGGAGGTGCTGTAAGCTATTGGAGATTCGGGGATTTGAAAATTCGAGAATTCGTTTAAATTCAGATTCACAAATTATCAAATCTTCAAATTAACAACATAAAGATGGCTAGAAAGAAAAATATACAAACTCAAAAGCGATTTACACCAAAGTTGCATATCAAAAAAGGCGATAAGGTGTTAGTGCTTTCAGGCGCAGATAAAGGCGCAGAGGGAGAAGTGTTGGAGGTGCTTCCTGCTAAGAATAGAGCGATTGTGGACGGTGTGAACATGGTGAAGAAGCACAAGAAGCCTACACAAGACCAAGAAGGAGGCATTTTCGATGAGCCAGCATCTATCCACATCTCGAACTTGATGTTGATTGATCCTAAATCAGGAGAGCCTACAAGAGTTGGCCGCAGAGAGGAAGGTGGAAAAATGGTAAGATATTCAAAGAAATCTGGACAAATCATAGACTAATGAGCTACGTACCAAGATTACAAGATAAATATAAGAACGAGGTAGTTCCTGCTTTGATGGAGCAATACCAATACAGTTCTATCATGCAAGTACCTAAAATCGTCAAGATTTGTCTAAATCAGGGAGTAGGTGCTGCTACACAGGATAAGAAGCTAGTAGATGCTGCTTTGAAGGAAATGACGGCGATTGCAGGTCAGAAAGCAGTACCAACAAAAGCTTCAAAGTCAGTCTCGAACTTTAAACTTCGAGAAGGAATGACTATTGGAACGCGTGTTACGCTTCGTAGTGAAATGATGTATGAGTTCATGGATAGACTCATCACAGTTGCGCTTCCTCGTGTACGTGACTTCAGAGGTATCAATGATAAGAGCTTCGATGGACGTGGTAACTATTCTATGGGTATCACAGAGCAAATCATTTTCCCAGAAATTGACTTAGATAAAGTAAGTCGTATTTCAGGTATGGATATTACCTTTGTGACTACCGCTCGTACCGATGCGGAAGCATTAAGCTTGCTCAAACTGATGGGCATGCCATTCAAGAATCAGAGAAATTAAATTCAAGCTAATATAAAATGGCTAGAAAATCACTAATAGCAAGAGATAAGAAGCGCGAAAAATTAGTAGCGAAGTACGCAGATTTGCGAAAGCAGTTGAAAGAGGAAGGACGTTGGGATGAACTAGATAAACTGCCACGCAACTCTTCAGCGGTTCGTCTGCACAATCGTTGTGGATTGACAGGTCGTCCGAAGGGATATATGCGTAAATTTGGTATTTGCCGTGTGAAGTTTCGCCAAATGGCAAACGATGGTAAAATTCCAGGCGTAACAAAAGCAAGCTGGTAAGCTACTTGAAAATGGAGCATGGATAATTAATTATTACATACTCTATTTCATTCCCCTTTAAATCCAACAATTTAGTTCACTATCAGCAATTAACTTATCTCGATTTTGTGCTGAAAAGTGAATATTTAGAAGAGACAGTTCATAGGTCAGCAAGCCACACTTGCATGAAACCGTGGGCGTAACATAAATACTGGACAATGGTAACAGATCCAATCGCGGATTTTTTAACACGTATCCGCAACGCGCAGATGGCAGGACACAAAGTAGTGGAAATTCCTGCATCGAACATGAAAAAGCGCATCACCGAAATTCTTTACGATCAAGGATATATTTTAAAATATAAGTTCGACGATGAAGGCGTACAGGGAGTTATCAAGATTGCCTTGAAATACGACCCACAAACGCGCAAGCCAGTCATTCGAGAACTAAAACGCATCAGTAAGCCAGGTCTTAGAAAATATGTTAAGACGAATGAGCTACCACGCGTTATCAATGGATTAGGTATTGCAATTGTCTCTACTTCTAAAGGAGTATTGACCAATAAGCAAGCAAAAGTAGAAAACGTAGGCGGCGAAGTGCTGTGCTACATCTCATAATTAATCGTTGCTAGGGCATTTGGCGATTTAGCCTTTTAGCTTTCCTATTTAGGTAGTTAAAAGCCAAATAGCTAAAGTCCAAAAAACAAAAGTTATGTCAAGAGTAGGAAAATTACCAATATCACTACCTGAAAAGGTAAATATAGAAGTAAGCAAAGGCAACTTAGTGACGGTTAAGGGGCCAAAAGGCGAACTAACGCAACAAATAGACCCAGATTTAGAGGTAGAAGTGGAAGATGGTACGCTTACCGTAAAGCGTCCGACAGACCAGAAGCGTCATAGAGCAATGCACGGCTTATATCGTTCGCTTATCAATAATATGATTGAAGGCGTTTCTACGGGCTATGTGAAGGAATTGGAGCTAGTAGGGGTAGGGTATCGTTGTAACAACACAGGGCAGTTACTAGAACTGACGTTAGGCTATTCGCACCCAATCATGTTCCTTGTACCAGATGAAGTGAAGCTAGAAACAAAGATGGAAAAAGGTAAACCACCTTACATCCGTCTAGAAAGCAATGATAAGCAGCTAATTGGACAAATAGCGGCTAAAATCCGTGCTTTCCGTAAGCCAGAGCCATACAAAGGTAAAGGTGTACGCTTCAAGGGCGAAGAAATTCGTCGTAAAGCTGGTAAGACGGCTGGTTAAGAATAATTAGATTTTAGATTAATCTATATATGGGCTTTGGGTTTCGGTATATCCGATACACTAAAGCTAGAAAGTAGATAAATAATGAAACGAACTAAGAAAACACAACGACAGCGTATTCGCTATCGCATTCGCAAGAGAATAAAAGGTACGCCACAACGCCCTCGCTTGAGCGTGTTTAAGAGCAATACCTCTATTTATTGCCAATTGATTGACGATGTAGAAGGAGTGACTTTGGCAGCAGCAAGCTCTAGAGAAGCAGGTGTGGGAAGCGGAACGAAGACGGAGCAGTCGGCAGCAGTAGGTAAGCTTATTGCAGAACGTGCGCAAGCGAAAGACATTGATGCTGTAATATTTGATAGAGGTGGTTATCGCTATCATGGTCGCGTAAAAGCATTAGCAGACGGCGCGCGTGAAGGTGGCTTGAAGTTTTAAAATTGATATTGATGTTCGATTTGTTGGCATGCAGCGTTTGGGCATCTGCCAAATCAGCAAATCAACGAATCAGCAAATCAACAATATAAAATGGCTAGAGAAAGAGACAACAATTCTAGAGATAACAACAATCGAGGGGGGAATAATAGAGGTGGCAACAATAGAGGAAGAGGAAGAAACGATAGAAAAGGTGGCAAGCGCGTAGAGGCTTCCGATTCGGAAATGAAAAGCAAGATGGTTAATCTTAACCGTGTTGCAAAAGTGACAAAGGGTGGTCGTACATTTAGCTTTGCTGCTATTGTAGTGGTAGGAGATGGCAAAGGTACTGTAGGACATGGCTTGGGTAAAGCTAGAGAGGTATCGGAAGCTATTGCAAAGGCAGAAGATGACGCTAGAAAGAATACCATCAAGTTCCCTATTCACAAAGGTACTATCCCACACGAGCAGAAAGGAAAGTATGGTGCTGGTAAAGTACTATTGAAGCCTGCTGCGGATGGTACAGGAGTAATCGCAGGTGGTGCGATGCGTGCGGTATTGGAAATTGCTGGTGTACAAAATGTATTGGCAAAATCACAAGGCTCATCGAATCCACACAATGTAGTAAAAGCTACTATTGATGCCCTTGCAAAGCTACGCAACCCACAAATGGTGGCAAAGCAACGCGGCGTTTCTGTGACCAAAGTATTTAATGGATAATTGCGGTGTAGCGGTATAGCGGTATGGCGGTGTAGCGGAGAAATCCGATAGACCGATAGACCGATAGACCGATAGACCATCAAACATATCGCAATGGCAAAGGTAAAAGTTACTCAAGTCAAGAGCGTGATTGATCGCTCGAAGCGTCAAAAAGCGACGATTCAAGCACTTGGACTTCGCAAAATTAATCATACCGTGGAGCATGAAGCAACGCCACAAATATTAGGTATGATTGCAAAAGTAAGCCACTTGGTAAAGGTGGAGGAAGCTTAAATTGGTTGAATATTTGAAATTCGATGATTCGATAATTGTAATACTAACTATTCAAATTATCAAATTCTCGACTCATCAAATTATCATAAGAAAATGAATTTACATACATTAAAGCCAGCAAAAGGAGCAGTTAAGCAGAAGAAACGCGTTGCGCGTGGTCCTGGTTCAGGAAGAGGAGGCACTTCTACGCGTGGTCATAAAGGAGCAAAATCTCGTTCAGGTTTCAAGAATAAGCGTAACTTTGAGGGTGGACAAATGCCATTGCAGATGCGTCTACCAAAGCGTGGTTTCAAAAGCCCGAATAGAGTAGCCTATACGGTATTGAACTTAGACCGCCTTCAAGAGGTTGTAGATAAGTACAATGTTACTTCTTTGGACTTGGAGACGATGGTCGAAAAAGGCATCGTAGGCAAGAATGACAGAGTGAAAGTGTTGGGTAGAGGAGACTTGAATGCTGCTGTCACCATTGCAGTGCACGCAGTTTCTGAAAGCGCGAAAGCAGCTATCGAAGCAAAAGGCGGCACTGTAAACTTGGTTTAAATTTTACTGCTATTGGTTATTAGCTTTTAGCTATTGGCAAACCCATATATAGCCATTAGCCAAAAGCTAATTCCGATACTTATCGGAAATAGCCAACTATCAATTCAATAGTAATGAAGCGATTTTTTGAAACGCTCCAAAATATTTGGAAGATCGAAGAACTACGAAATCGCATCCTATTTACATTGGGGATGCTTTTCGTATTTAGACTAGGTTCGTTCATCGTACTGCCTGGTGTAAATCCAAATGTGCTAGAGCAAGCTACACAAAGCAATACGAACGACCTGCTTGGTTTATTGAACGTCTTCACAGGAGGTGCGTTTAATAATGCCGCTATTTTTGCACTTGGTATCATGCCTTATATCACGGCATCCATCATTGTGCAATTATTAGGTTTCGCTGTACCATATTTTCAGAAGTTGCAGCAAAAAGAAGGCGAATCGGGGCGTAAAAAATTAACACAAATCACGCGCTTGCTCACCGTAGCAATTACTTTGGTGCAAGGTGGTGGTTATCTTACCTATATCAATAGTTTAGGAGCAGTACACCCTGATATTCCAGCAGGTGTATTCTGGTTCTCTAATATTATTATTCTTTCAGCAGGTACTGTTTTTGCGATGTGGCTGGGTGAGCGTATTACGGAGCGCGGAGTTGGAAATGGTGTTTCTTTGCTTATCACCATCGGTATCATCGCTACATTACCTACGGCTTTGATTGCTGAATTTCAGTTGCAATTATCTAATAGTGGATTGCTACTATTTGTATTGGAGTTAGCAGCACTATTCTTCGTGGTTTTAGTTACAGTAGCAGTAGTGCAGGCAGTACGTCGTATTCCTATACAGTTTGCGAAGCGTATGGTAGGGCGTGGCTCTAGCCAAATGCCCGCAGCTTCAGCACGTGACTATATTCCATTAAAGCTGAACGCATCAGGGGTAATGCCTATCATCTTTGCACAAGCCTTGATGTTTTTGCCTGCAACAGTAGCCCAATTCTTTACGAGTGATCAGTCAGATTTATCAGCAAGTCCTGTATTGAATGCATTGATTGACCCATTCTCATTCCCATACAATGTGATTTACTTCATTTTGGTAGTACTCTTTACCTATGTATATACTGCCTTGATTGTAAATCCACAGCAATATGCGGAATACTTAAAGCGTCAAAATGCTTTTATTCCAGGTATCAAGCCAGGTAAGTCTACTGCAGACTTCATTGATGCAGTAACTACTCGTATCACACTACCAGGTTCTATCATGCTAGGTCTTATCGCTATCTTGCCAGCTATCGTAGCAGCATTTGGTGTGAACCAAGTATTTGCCATGTTCTTTGGTGGTACATCACTACTTATCCTAGTAGCAGTAGTATTAGATACACTACAACAAATCGAAAGTTATTTATTAATGCGTCGTTACGATGGCTTGGTAAAATCAGGTCGCGTACAAGGCAGAAGCCGTATGCAAGGCATCGGCGCGAATATGTAATATATTTTGGGTATTAAGTATTAAGTATTAGGTATTAAGTATTTCAAACTTTGTACCTAATACTTAATACTTAAATACCTAATACAACAACACAATGGCTGACGGTCCTATTTATTACAAGACAGAAGAGGAGATTGAGTTAATTCGGCAAAATTGTCTGTTGGTGTGTAAGACACTAGCAGAAGTAGGTTCGATGTTGAAGCCAGGCATAAAGTCTTCAGTAGTAAATAAGCGAGCAGAAGAGTTCATTCGTGATCATGGTGCAGTACCGGGCTTCCTGCATTATGGTGAGCCACCATTCCCCGGAACACTTTGTATTTCCATTAATGAACAAGTCGTGCATGGTATTCCTTCCGATAGAGAATTCAAAGATGGGGATGTAGCTTCTATAGATTGCGGAGTCGATTGGAATGGCTTCTATGGCGATGCCGCTTATACCTTTCCTATTGGTGATGTAGCAGAATCAACAATGGAGTTACTACGTGCAACTAAAGCATCACTTTATCTAGGTATTGATAATGCAATCGTAGGGAAACGATTAGGAGATATTGGTTTTGCTATTCAGAATTATATACATAAGCAAGGTTATACCATTGTACGAGAATTGGTAGGACACGGCTTAGGCAAAAACCTACACGAAGCACCTGAAGTACCCAACTATGGCAGACGAGGCAAGGGAGCAAAGCTTCAAGAAGGCTTGGTGATAGCTATAGAGCCAATGGTGAATATGGGGCGTAAGGATGTAGTAACATCATCGGATGGTTGGTCAATCATTGCAAAAGACCGCAAACCATCAGCACACTTCGAGCATACAATAGCGGTACGAAAATCAAAAGCGGATATCTTGTCGGATCATTCCTTTATAGAAGAAGTTATTCGGAAAAATCCAAATTTGAAAGAAGTAGATGCATTGGAGATGGCATAAAAATATTCGGATTTTCGAATAAATTTATGTACTTTTGCACTCCAAAAATTTTAACGTCAAAACAATAAGCTTCTTTTTTTAGTTTAAATACTTGGATTAGACTCATTTAGGAGGCTATAATTATTCAAGATTTAATTTATTTAAGGAACGGTGAAATATTAAATTGACTATTTTTTCATTTTTAGCGAAACCAAAACGGCTTGTAAAGCGTGTGATATTGATAAAAATGGAAAATTTAAACAGTCAATTTATTATTGAACTCATACTAAGAAGTTTATTAATCAAACTATGGCTAAAAAGAATATCATAAAGCAAGACGGCACTATTGAAGAGGCACTGTCAAATGCAATGTTCAGAGTACGTCTAGAAAACGACCACCTTATCACAGCGACAATTTCAGGTAAGATGCGTATGAACTACATTCGAATTTTACCTGGCGATAAAGTATCTGTGGAGATGTCGCCTTATGATTTGACAAGAGGAAGAATTATATACAGATATAAGTAGATGTGAGATGTGAGATGTGAGATATGAGACTTATAGAGTCTTTATCAATTGTATCTCAAATCCTATATCTGCTTGAAGCTATTAGCCGAAAGCTAATAGCCAATAGCAATAACAATGAAAGTTAGAGCATCAATCAAGAAGCGTTCTGCTGATTGTAAAGTAGTGCGCCGTAAAGGACGGGTTTATATTATTAATAAGAAGAACCCAAAGTTTAAGCAACGTCAAGGTTAATCTAAGGCTTAACCAACTACAAAGTTAGAATACAATGGCTCGAATATCAGGTGTTGATTTACCTAAGAATAAGCGTGGAGTTATCGGATTAACCTACATCTATGGTGTTGGTAGTTCTCGCGCAAAAGAAATTTTGGAGAAGGCGGGTATCGATGAAAGTACCAAAGTGACTGATTGGACGGATGAAAATATCCGTATCATCACAGGAATTATCCAAGATGAGTATAAGGTAGAAGGGGAGTTGCGCTCAGAAGTGCAAGGAAACATCAAGCGATTGATGGACATTGCTTGCTACCGTGGATTGCGCCACAGAAAAGGACTTCCATTACGTGGTCAGCGTACGCAGACGAATGCACGTACCCGTAAAGGTAAGCGTAAGACAGTTGCGAACAAGAAGAAAGTTACGAAATAAACGGTATAGCGGTTTAGCGGCTTGATGGTTTAGTAGTTAATTCTCCTAATCCGATGTGCCGACATACCGATACACCGATATACCATTCAAGATGGCTAAGAATAGAAAATCATCGAAGTTAAAGAAACTCAAGATTAAAGTGGAGCCGGAAGGCAAGGTTTATATCCAAGCTTCTTTCAACAATATCATTATTACACTTACGAACAAAGCTGGTCAGACCATATCATGGGCATCAGCAGGTAAGGCAGGCTTTAGAGGTTCTAAAAAGAACACGCCCTATGCAGCTCAAATAGCAGCCAGCGAAGCAGCTAAAACTGCCTATGATTATGGCATGCGTAAGGCAGAGGTATATGTGAAAGGGCCGGGTTCAGGGCGTGAAGCAGCAATTCGTGCGATAGATGGATCAGGAATTAAGATTTCTACTATCCACGATGTTACGCCAGTTCCACACAATGGTTGTCGTCCACCTAAGCGACGTAGAGTGTAAGATTAATTTTGAATGAAAAATTTTGAATTTTGAATTTTTGATCATTTAAAATTAATTCATTCAAAATTCAAAATTTCAGTTTGAACAAAATATACAATGGCGAGGTACACAGGACCGAAGACTAAAAAGTCGAGAGCATTTGGAGAAGCGATATTTGGCTTCAGTAAAGCGTTTGAAAAGCGCAAATACCCTCCAGGGCAACACGGTAACAACCGTAGAAGAAAGCAGAAGTCGGACTACGCACTTCAATTAATGGAGAAGCAGAAAGCAAAGTACACTTATGGTGTATTAGAGCGTCCGTTTAGAAACTTATTTGTAAAAGCAAGTGCAAAGTCTGGAGTAACAGGTGAAATCCTATTACAATACCTAGAGGCACGCTTAGACAATACAGTTTACCGTTTAGGCATCGCACCTACGCGTAGAGCTGCTCGTCAGTTGGTAAGTCATCGCCATATTTGTGTAAATGGAGTATTGACAAACATTCCTTCTTATCAGTTACGCCCAGGCGATATTGTACAGGTGAAGGGTAAGTCACGCAACTTATCTGTGGTGAAAGATAGCGTAGCTGCTAGAGCATCGGATGTACGTAAATTCGGCTGGTTGGAGTTCAACTCGGATAAGATGGAGGGGGTTTTCCTAGCTTATCCAGAGCGTGACAATATTCCAGAGAAGATTAACGAACAGTTGATTGTCGAACTATACTCTAAGTAGTAGTATATACATGCAGTAGGGCAGTTTGTCGCTGCTGCAATCGGAACTATTTATCCTTTCCTGCGTTCATTAACAGGAAAGGATTAGTAGTATAAGACATCACTTTCCATTTCCTATCAACGTCATATCATATCTATGAGTATTCTTACGTTTCAAAAGCCTGATAAGATTGTCCTTCAGAAAGCGAATGACTTTGA
>JAHDCQ010000526.1 GCA_020629845.1 Saprospiraceae bacterium
AACTATTCACCCCAAAGCTTCGGAAAAAACCATACTTCGCATCCAGTAGACGCTATTTTTTCCTGTATTTTCGCCTAAAATTTAGAATTTCATGCTTTACACTATCCAACACCCTACACCTAGCATCAAAGGCGAATTGACCCTCAATGGCTCAAAAAGTATTGCGAATCGGGCTTTGATTATTCGGGCTTTGTGCGCGCAAAACTTTGAGATACATAAATTATCGAACTCTAAAGATAGCGTGACGCTGGACGCGCTCCTACAACAAGCCGCTAATCCCAAAGTCGAAAATGACACCTACGATGCAGGCGCGGCTGGCACTACTTTTCGCTTTATGACTGCTTATTTAGCGATGCAGACTGGCACGCAAATCCTGACAGGTAGCGAACGCATGAAGCAACGCCCTATTGGAGTGCTGGCAGATGCCTTGAATGAGTTGGGAGCGAATATTGAATACTTAGAAAAAGAAGGCTATCCACCCTTAAAAATTCATGCACCAAAGAGCTTAGGAGAACGTAAAACCTTAGACATTTCTGCTGGCACAAGTAGCCAATATATCTCCGCGCTTTTGATGATAGCCCCCACCCTACCGCAAGGCTTAGAATTGACTTTAGTAGGCAAAATTGTGTCGCGTCCTTATATTGAAATGACGCTAAATTTAATGCAGTATTTCGGCGTTTCGCATACCTGGGAAGGACAGACTATCCGTGTCGCGCCACAACAGTATCAAGCGCGCGAATTTATGGTAGAAGCGGATTGGTCAGCAGCTTCGTATCCTTATATTATGGCAGCTTTTGCGGAGGAATTGGACTTGCAATTGCATGGTTTATTCCAAGAAAGTGTGCAAGGCGACTCAGCACTCGTGGAGATGATGGCACAATTTGGCATCCAAACCAAATTCAATGAAACGGGTATTCACCTTAGTAAAAGCGGAAAAGCAGCAACGGACTACTTTGAATATGACTTTTTGCGCTGCCCCGATTTAGCACAATCCATAGCGGTACTTTGTGGCGGCTTGGGTATTACAGCGCACTTTAAAGGCTTAGAAACTTTACGGATTAAGGAAACCGATCGAATTGCTGCCTTACAACAAGAACTCGCTAAAGTGCAAGTACAAGTAGCAGCCATTGGAGATGAAGAAATGAAAATTTCGGGCAAAGCAAGTTTTCCTAATACGCCTATTTTTGATACTTATGAAGACCATCGAATGGCCATGGCTTTTGCGCCACTTGCGCTGTTTGGTAAAATCCAGATTGCAGAGCCTATGGTGGTCGTGAAATCCTATCCAAATTATTATGAGCATTTGGAGGCTTTGGGTTTTGAGGTAGACAGATAATTAGACATTATTCTAAGCTATTTTGTAAGTAGCTAAAAGGTCTTTTGATACTACTTTTCGTTAAAAAATAGTACCGTAGCGACGGCTATGCTACGATTTTTTGCCTCAATTAGTAACAAAATCCTCTTTTCCATACTTTACAAAATAGCTTAGAATAATGTCTATTGGAAAATGTTATTTTTGTGCAAAACAACACCTTTATGAAAAGAAGTAGACTCATTATATTAGCTATCCTTGCGGCACTTGTTATTATACAATTTATTGGTGTAGATAAGACAAACCCGCCTGTGGAAGCTTCTAAGGAATTTATGACGCTCACCAATCCACCCGCAGAAATTGCGAGTATGCTAAAAGCGAGTTGCTACGATTGCCATTCGCACGAAACCGTCTATCCCTGGTATTTTAATGTCGCACCGCTTAATTTTTGGCTCAAAGGACACGTCCGCAACGGAGTGAAAAGACTCAACTATTCTGCTTGGGGCGATTATGAACCTAAGAAAGCCGCGCACAAACTTGAGGAATGTTATGAAATGATAGAAGAAAACCACATGCCTCCAAAATCCTATAAATGGATGCATCCTGAGGCAAAGCTGAGTGAGGCAGATAAAGCGGCTTTAATTGCTTGGCTCAAGGAACAAGAAGCAGCGATACGTGCGAAACTTTAAACAGATACCTCGCAATCGCTGGCGCTACTTTTTGCTTGTGCTTTTGACTATTACCGTCGGCTTGTTTTCACGAACGCGCTTCATACCTATATTCATCTATCCTTATCTAGGTGACTTTTTGTATACGGTAATGTATTTCTTTTTCTTTGGTATGTGTTTCCCGCGTCTTGCCGCTTGGAAAGTAGCCCTTTTGAGCATTCCATTCTGCTGTGCTATTGAATTGACGCAATTTTGCCAAGCTGATTGGTTGAACCATATCCGAAGCTATCGCTTAGGCGGTTTATTTTTGGGTTTTGGCTTTCTTTGGAGCGATATTGTTGCCTATACGCTAGGCGGCTTGTTTGCTTGGGGGTTGGAAACTGTGTTTACAGAAACAAATAGTTCCCACCGTTGAAACGGTGGGCTGAAACCAATTATAAAGTACTTTCAGCCCACCAATTCATTGGTGGGAGCGACTGTCCCAATTCGCTAAATAGCATCATGCGCGTTACACCTATGCGTTCTAAGG
>JAHDCQ010000109.1:0-4041 GCA_020629845.1 Saprospiraceae bacterium
TAAAGCTTATACAGGACTATTTTTTCACTGTAAGCTTTTTTCAGGACGAGACAATTTTACGCTCCGATGAATTTTCCCCTCTAAGCCACCCGTTTCTTCCAATAGCGCATCAGCCCCGCTACACTCATCCACGAAGGATTTGCTTTTTCATATTTTTCCAACTCTGCTTCGGTCGTTACGCCTGCTGCTTTAAGCTGCTCTGCAACATACGCTTGAAATTTAGGTACGATTTCTGCTTGCTCCGTGCCTGCTTCAAAATGGGGGCGCATCCAATTTGCCCAATCTTTGAGAATGAAGGTCAATTTATCCAAATGTTCCTCCGTATTTGTGATTTTTCCAAAATGAGTAAGGTAAAATGCTGCGGGCTGTGCTGCTCTTAAAATAGCGATGGAATTCAACCAATCTTCTATATTAATATCGGGCGGCGGACAAGGCGGAACTATCATGCCTGCATTGATTTTCACCCCTGCTACATCGCCTGTTATGATAGCATCACCTATTTGCCACGCAATGTGATGTACCGCATGACCAGGTGTATGCAAGGCTTTTATCTGCATACCACCCACTTCAAAAACTTCCTCATGCTGGGTTTCATGGATGAGTTCAGGCGCGATGATTTCCATTTTTCCCCAAAGGGTATCCATCATGTCTTGATAAATACGCTTGGCAGAATTATAGAGTTTTTCAGGATTTTGTAAATGCCTCGCCCCGAATGGATGCACATACACTTTTGCGCCATGTTTCGCCAATGCCCAAGCCGCTCCCGCATGATCAAAGTGAATATGCGTGACAAAGACATGCTTTATATCGCTGACTTGCACGTCATGTTTCGCCAATTCGCGCTCTAAATTCGGAAAGGTAGAATGTGGCCCAGTTTCAAATAAGATAGGGCCAGCCGTTGTTTTTACCAGATACGCAGCAATCGTATGTTCGCTGCCTAGAAAGCCTAAGTCTAAAGTATGAATCATTATCAATTTTCAATTTTCAATTTTCAATTAATACCCCGCTGCTTGTCCATCTTTCCGCGATTCGGACGCGCCATAGTATACGCCATTTTCAGCATTGTACATAATGGCTTGATAGCCGCCATAGCTGCCCAGCGCAAATTTCACATGATGCCCCTTTCGCATCAAAGCACGTACAATTTCATAATCGAAACCCTCTTCTAGGCAAAGATAGCCGCCATTCGTCATTATTGAACCCGTAGGCTGCGAAGAACCTGTGTGCTGCATACGTGGCGCGTCGCCCGCTTCTTGAAGATTCATACCGAAATCAATCATATTTACTAAAATCTGCACATGTCCTTGTGGTTGCATCGCGCCGCCCATTACGCCAAAGCTCATAAAAGGCTTGCCTTCTTTCGTCACAAAGCAAGGAATGATGGTATGAAACGGACGTTTGTGTGGCTCGTAGACATTGGCATGTCCTTCTTCTAGTGTAAAGAGTTCGCCTCTATCTTGCAGCATAAAGCCCAAGCCATCAGGCACCATACCCGAACCCATGCCTCTGTAGTTACTTTGGATAAAAGACACCATATTGCCTTCGCTATCCGCAGTTGTCAAATAAATAGTTTCGCCATGTTGCAATTTGCCGACAGGATAGCTGCGTCCTGCTCGCTCCTTTATCAATGCGCGACGTTCATCGCCATAGGCTTTAGAAATCAGCTCTTCCACAGGCACTTTATAGAAATCCATATCGGCATAGAATTTGGCGCGATCTTCATAAGCTAGTTTTTTGGCTTCTGTAAATACGTGTGCATATTCCGTGCTACCAAAACCCATTGCTGCAATATCATAGCCTTCTAGAATATTCAGGATTTGCAAAGCTGCGATGCCTTGTCCGTTCGGAGGCAATTCCCATACATCATAGCCGCGATAGTTGGTAGATACGGGTGGCACCCAAGTAGAGGTATGCTCTTTAAAATCGCGCATACTCAAAAAGCCGCCTTGCTCTTTTATGAATTTGACAATCGTTTCCGCGATTTCTCCTTCATAAAAAGCTTTGCGTCCTTTGCGCGCAAGTATATCGTAGGTATTGGCAAGCTGTGGATTTTTGAAAATTTCGCCTTTCTTTGGAGCTTCGCCATTGGGCATCCAAACATCTTTAAAATTGGGGTATTTATTCAAAAAGCGACTGCTGCGCCCAATGTAGTACGCAATTAATTCCGATACTGGAAAGCCCTCCCGCGCATACTGAATAGCAGGCGCGAGAATATCTTGCATCGGTAATTTTCCGAATTGCTGATGCAACTCAAACCAACCATCTACCGCGCCAGGTACGGACACGGGCAGCGGGCCATAAGCTGGGATTTTCTCCATGCCTTGCTCTTTGAAGTAATTCAGCGTTAGGTCATAAGGAGAGCGTCCACTAGCGTTGAGTCCGTAAAGTTTTTTCGTCTTATTGTCCCACACAATAGCATACAAATCGCCTCCGATGCCACAGCCTGTAGGTTCCATGAGTCCGAGTGCAGCATTGGCAGCAATAGCCGCGTCAATAGCTGTGCCGCCTTTTTTTAGGATGTCCAAGCCAATTTGCGTAGCTAAAGGCTGGCTCGTGCAAACCATACCATTTTTAGCAATTACTTCGGAGCGTGTAGCGAAGGATTTGCCTGTGATGCGGTCTTGTGCAATGGAAAATGTGCTAATGGAGACGAGGACGAAAAAGAGGAAAATTCTAGCTGTCATAGTTTTGCTTAAGCGTGTAACAGAATGCTAGATTAACGAGAATCTCTAGCTAGTGGTTCAGTATTTGACAAATATAAAAAAAGACTTTTGAAGTATATAGCACCTCAAAAGTCTTCTCTAGTTTGGATTACTAAGCACGACGGAGGAGTGATTGGTAAGCCCAGAAATGTATCAAGTAGTTGGGCTTAGTAATCCCTCATGCTTCGGGCTTACCAATCCCTATTAAAGCGTACCACGCAGGGCTTGCTCGCGCTCAATAGCTTCGAATAAGGCTTTGAAATTACCTTTACCAAAACTCGTCGCGCCTTTACGCTGAATAATCTCAAAGAATAATGTAGGACGAGGCTCTAGTGGCTTCGTGAAGATTTGTAGTAGATAACCTTCATCATCTCTATCTACTAAAATACCTAGCTTGCCCAAAGTTTCGATATCTTCATCAATTGGCCCTACGCGCGCTGCTAGTTCCTCATAATAAGTCGTTGGTACATGTAGAAAATCAATACCTCTGCTTTGCAATTCACGTATCGTTTCGATGATGTTATCGGTAGCAATTGCCATGTGTTGCACGCCTGCTGTACCATAGAAATCCAAGTATTCTTCTACCTGCGATTTTTTCAAACCTGCTGCTGGTTCATTGATAGGAAATTTGATACGACCATTGCCATTGCTCACCACCTTACTCATCAAAGCCGTATATTCAGTAGAAATATCCTTATCATCGAAAGAAATAATTTGCTTAAAGCCCATTACATCCTCATAGAAAGAAACCCACTTATTCATCTCGCCCAATGGCACATTGCCTACCATGTGGTCTACATACTTCAAGCCCGTAGAAGTCGGGTTGTAGTTGCTTTCCCACTTTTCAAAGCCTGGTAAAAATGTACCATGATAATCTTTACGCTCTATGAAAATATGTACTGTTTCACCATAGGTATAAATCCCTGACTGCACGACACGTCCATGTTCATCTTCTATCACATTTGGTTCCATATAAGGGCTTGCGCCACGCTTGGTGGTTTCTTCAAATGCTTTAGTAGCGTCATCTACCCAAAGGGCGACGACTTTCACGGCATCGCCATGCTCATCAATATGACGACCAATATCCGAACCTTTATAAAGTGGAGAAGTCAGCACTAGGCGTATTTTATCTTGCACCAATACGTAAGACTCGCGGTCCTTCATACCCGTACGTAAGCCTGCATAAGCAAGCGATTGGAAGCCAAAAGCGGTCTTGTAGAAGTGCGCTGCTTGTAGGGCATTGCTTACATAAAGTTCAATATAATCGGTACCGTTTAAGGGTAAAAAATCGGTAGTCATAGTTGAGGTCGGTCTATCTAAAACTGCTGTATTTTCCATT
>JAHDCQ010000109.1:4141-13020 GCA_020629845.1 Saprospiraceae bacterium
AAAATCGGTAGTCATAGTTGAGGTCGGTCTATCTAAAACTGCTGTATTTTCCATTGTAATGCTGTTGTGTTTTGACAAATGCTCAATGAGTGAATGAAAACATTTTAAATGAGTGAATAATTCTAAACTTCATTTACTCATTTTCAACTCACTCATTGAGTACTCAAGTGCTTTGCATTTAAAACAATTATTGCATAGGCAACTATTATTAATACAAATATAATGATACTTTGGATTAAATGCTGCTTTCCTGCCTTATTTTTTATAAATTGCGAGTATGATAAATGAAAAACAAACCAAAAATTTTGGTGCATATTTAGACCAAACGCTTCGTGTGGTGCGCTTGGATATGATAAAACGCTTCAAGGAGGTAGGCGTGGATATTACGCCCGAACAATGGATTTTGCTGCATAGCCTCTATACGCAAAATGGGCAATCACAGACGGACTTGGCAAATGGTAGCTTTAAGAATGCGCCAACAGTTTCGCGCATTATAGATTTGCTGTGTAAAAAAGAATTTACGGAACGCCAACGCTTCGATAATGATCGTCGCCGCTATAAAATTTTCTTGACTGATTTAGGAAAAAGTACCGTAGAAAAGGCCCTGCCTGCGGTGATGAATTCGCGGGAAAAAGGCTGGCAAGGACTCAGCCATGAGGATTATGAACATTATCTTCGCATTATGCATACGATTTTCAATAATTTCTCCGAAAATGCGAATGATTAGCTCTGTAATTCTGTTACATTTGCGCGCTGAATGGTAATTAACTCAGGTTTTACGCTAAATAACGTTAAAAAAATTACTTCCCAATGTTGTCTGTTTTTATGAAACTATGAAGTGTTGTAAACCCAAGTAGGTTCATAAAAATTGACAACATTAAAATTGGGAAGTTGTTTTTGTACTCATATTAATATTATGTCTGCCGAAATATTCAATAAAGTCAATCAAGTACTAGAAGACATCAAAACGGAAGCCCCAAAATCGCTGGACGAATTGGAGCAGTTTCGCATTAAATATCTTGGCTCGAAAAATATCATCAAGCCATTGATGGGCGAAATTCGCAATATTGCCAATGAGCAGAAGCGCGAATTTGGGCAACTCATCAATAAAGTAAAGCAAACTGCCGAGCAGAAATTTCAAGAATTGAAAGCCTCTGCGGAAAGTGCTTCGGAAAACGCGGCAGCGCAAAGCTTGGATTGGAGCGCGCCTGCTGAACCGATGCCATTGGGTTCGCGCCACCCAATTTCGATTATGATGAATCGCATTATCGAAATTTTTGGGCGCATTGGCTTTACGGTAGCCGAAGAGCGAGAAATTGAGGATGATTGGCACAACTTCACCGCCATGAACACCCCTGCTGACCACCCTGCGCGCGACATGCAAGATACTTTCTATGTGCGTGGTGTGGAAAATATGCTTTTGCGTACGCATACCTCATCGGTGCAAGCGCGTACCATGACGACGCAGAAACCACCGATTCGAATCATTGCGCCAGGGCGGGTATATCGAAATGAGACGATTTCAGCACGTTCGCATTGTCAGTTCCATCAGGTGGAAGGACTTTATATTGATGAGGGCGTTTCTTTCGCAGATATGAAGCAAACGCTGCTCTATTTTGCTAGAGAAATGTATGGGCCGCAGACCGAAATTCGCTTACGTCCATCCTATTTTCCATTTACGGAGCCTAGCGCAGAAATGGATGTGTATTGGGGATTGAAGGATGAGACCGACTATCGCATCACGAAAGGTACGGGTTGGTTAGAAATATTGGGCTGCGGTATGGTAGACCCACAAGTATTAGAGAATTGTGGTATTGATCCTGATAAATATAGCGGTTTTGCGTTTGGTATGGGTATCGAACGTCAAGCGATGTTGAAGTATCGTATCAATGATATTCGCTATTTATTTGAAAATGATGTGCGTCTGATGCAGCAGTTTTCAAGTGCGATTTAGACTTATTTTCCAATTGTAGCTCGCATCTATTTTATAAATGGCGTGTTCTAGTACATAGAATACGCCATTTATTATGAAGGAAATACCAACTTTAATTATCGGTGCTGGGCCAGCAGGGCTTGCCGTAGCAGGACGTTTACGAAAACTCAATTTAGCCTTTGAAATAGTAGAAGCAAGTGATAAAATCGCCTATGCTTGGCATAATCACTACGACCGCCTGTGCTTGCATACAGTAAAGCAACTTTCCCACCTTCCACATTTACCTTTTCCTGATGATTATCCACTTTATGTACCACGCGAAGATTTGGCGCGCTACTACGAAGAGTATGCACGGCATTTCCAGATAGAGCCGTATTTCAAGACCGAGGTGTGTCAGGTGCAATGGCAGGGCGATCGTTGGTATGTATTGGCAAAAAATGGCAAGGAATTTCTAGCAGATAATGTGGTAGTGGCAACGGGCATAAATCGCCTGCCGCACAGCCCGACTTGGGAAGGTATGGAGAGCTATCAAGGCAAGATTGTGCATAGTCGAGACTATCGAAATCCTGCGCCTTTTATTGGGCAGCGGGTGTTGATTATCGGTATGGGAAATACGGGCGCAGAGCTTGCTTTAGATTTAAGTGAATATGACATTGAAACCTATATTTCGGTGCGAAGTCCCATCACCGTGTTACCCCGTGATATAAATGGTCGCCCTGTGCAATTGACGGCTAAAAAACTAGCGAAAATTCCTTTTGGCCTAGGCGATTGGTTGGGTACTCAAATTCGGCGTATCGTAGTGGGTGATTTGAGCAAATATGGTGTTCCGCTTTCTAAAGTACATCCTGCGGTGCAGCTTCGAGAGACAGGTAAAACGCCTGTGATTGACCTCGGTACAGTGGCACATATTAAGCAAGGACGTATCAAAGTGCTGCCTGACATTCAAGCTTTTCACGAAAACGGTGTCTTGCTCAAAAATGGAGAACGTCATGATTTTAACAGTGTGATTTTAGCAACAGGCTACCGCGCACAAGTAGAAGATTTTCTAGATAATACCGATAATTTACTGAATAAAGACCATATTCCTAAGCAGCCTATCCATCCAAACGGATTGTATTTCGTAGGCTTTGATAATTATAAATTAGGCGGAATACTCGGTACTATTTTTACAGATTCGGAGGCAATAGCGGAGGATATTAAGCAATCGCTTGTTTAATCTGCTTCACTAAGTACGGGCCTTCATACACCAAACCCGTATAAATCTGTACTAAAGTCGCACCAGCTTGAAGTTTTTCGAGCGCATCCTTTGGGCTGGCAATGCCCCCTACCCCAATAATCGTGAGTGTACCATTCGTACGTTCGTGGATATAACGAATGATTTCGGTGGCGCGTTGTGTAAGCGGTTGCCCACTTAAGCCACCATTCCCAATTTGCTGAATACTCGCTTCATCAGTGGTAAGCGTAGAACGATCAATAGTCGTATTGGTAGCAATGACACCATCCAACTGCACCGATTGTACAATATCAATAATGTCATCAATCTGTCCGAAACTTAGGTCAGGCGCGATTTTTAGAAGCATGGGTTTGGGATTTGGTTTGGCTTTATTCAATTTTTGCAGCGTAGACAATAAGTGTGTAAGCGGCTCTTTATCCTGCAAAGCGCGCAAATTGGGCGTATTGGGCGAGCTTACATTTACTACAAAATAGTCCACATAAGGAAAAAGACACTCAAAACACTTCACGTAGTCATCTACTGCTGATTCATTAGATGTGGCTTTATTTTTACCAATATTTCCGCCTACTATTAGTCCTTCGGGTTTGCCTTTTTTTAGCTGTTCCACCATCGCCTCCATCCCTGCGTTATTGAAGCCCATGCGGTTGATGAGTGCTTCATCTTTTGGCAAGCGAAATAGGCGTGGTTGCGGATTACCGACTTGCGGTAAAGGCGTTACGGTGCCTACTTCCACAAAACCAAAGCCCAATTCTGCCATCTCTCGGAACGCTTTGCCGTCTTTATCAAAACCCGCCGCTAATCCAACGGGATTTTTGAATTTTAAGCCAAAAACCTCCCGTTCCAGACTCACATCTTCATAGCGAAAAGAGCTTCTAAAAAGCGCGTTTACAATAGGAATTGCCAATACCACTCGGAACAAGCGCAGCGTAAAATAATGCGCCCGTTCAGGCGAAAGCAGAAAAAGAAAAGGCTTTAATAATTGGTACACTTTTTTGGTATTAGGTATTAAGTATTAGGTATTAAGTACTAGGCGAGAAAAACGATACCTAATACTTAATACCTGATACCTAATACAAAAAATTAAAGATGTATCACTTCACCATAGGCTGCAGCCGCAGCTTCCATCACCGCTTCACTCATAGTTGGGTGCGGGTGTACGGTTTTGATGATTTCGTGTCCAGTTGTTTCTAATTTACGTGCCGCTACTACCTCTGCAATCATTTCCGTCACATTGTAGCCAATCATGTGCGCGCCTAGCCACTCGCCGTATTTTGCGTCAAAAATGACTTTCACAAAACCTTGCTTCGCGCCTGCTGCACTTGCCTTACCCGATGCAGAGAAGGGGAATTTACCGACTTTAATATCAAAACCTGCTTCCTTCGCTGCTGCTTCGGTATAGCCTACGGATGCAATTTCAGGAATGCAATAGGTACAGCCTGGAATATTGTTATAATCAATCGGTTCAGGATGGTGTCCTGCGATTTTTTCTACGCAGGTAATCCCTTCTGCACTTGCTACGTGTGCCAAAGCAGGGCCAGCTATCACATCACCGATGGCATAGATGCCTTCTACATTGGTTTTGTAGTAGTCATCTACCTCTATTAAACCGCGTTGGTCTTTTTTCACGCCCACTGCTTCTAAGCCAACATCTTCTGTATTCGCGCTCACGCCCGCTGCCGAAAGTACTACATCACAATCAATGTTCTCCACCGCACCTGTCTTGCGATTTTTCACTTCTACTTTGCAGCCACGCCCTTTGGTCTGTACACTTTCTACAGAGCTATTTGCCATCACTTTGATGCCTGCTTTTTTGTAGATTTTGGTCAATTCTTTAGAAATGTCCGAATCTTCGCGTGGTACTAAGCCTTGTTGCATAAACTCCACTATCGTCACTTCCGTACCAATCGCATTGTAGAAATAGGCAAACTCTACGCCTATCGCGCCTGCGCCTACTACGACCATTTTCTTTGGTTGCTTCTCTAAGCTCATGGCTTTGCGATAGCCGATGATTTTTTTATTGTCAATGGGCAAGCTTGGCAATTGCTTCGCACGTCCCCCCGTAGCTACAATGATATGCTTGGCAATGTATTCCGCGATTTTACCATCTGCTGCTTCCACGCTCACTTTCTTGCCTGGCTTCAAGCGACCATGTCCTGTTAGGACATCAATTTTATTTTTGCGAAATAGGAAATTAATCCCTTTACTCATGCCATCCGCTACGCCACGACTTCGACTCACCATGCCTCCAAAATCCACTTTTGCACTCCCTACCTTAATACCGTAATCTTCAGCATGTTGAATATAGCTGAATACTTGCGCGCTCTTTAGCAAGGCTTTCGTAGGGATACAGCCCCAATTCAAGCAGATACCGCCCAATGATTCGCGTTCCACCACAGCTACTTTCATCCCCAATTGTGAGGCACGAATAGCGGCTACATAACCACCAGGCCCACTTCCTATTACTATTAAATCGTAGTTCATAGTTATCTTATATTAGTCAAGGAAAATACCTTTATGCTAAAACGCCGCAAATATAGAAAAGATGAAATGGAATTTGATTTTTAATTTCCAGAATCATGCTATAGTTATACTAGCTTTTCTTGCTTATACCATTTTTAAAATTTTAGAGGAAAAACATATACGAATTTTCTTATTTTAGAGTTTTCCTATTGTAAGTTGATTATTGAACCATGAAATAACACCTATGAAAGTCCTATTTTCTCTAGTCTTATCCTTTTTAGTGATTACTACTGCCAATTCAAATCTGCCGCTTTGTACTTGTCTAAATTTCACTTCTACGATCTGTGGAGTAATGAGTGGTGGAGTTAATTTTTTGGGAGAAATTGTTGCTAAAGAGTCTATGGGGGAATATTCCAGAAGTTACTTTTATCATATAAAAGTCTTAGATGCCATAGATGAAGAATTGATTGGAGATACCATAGTAATAGATAATTTGACAGGAGCAAGTTGTGCTAATCTTATAGGAGGGCACGAAGTCGGGACGAAGCATTTTTTTAGTACTCGAAAAAATGTATCTGGCTATAATTTAGAAGAGCAGCGACATGAATTCACTTACCAGCTTGGTGGGTGTGGTTTATACAATTTGCGTTTTGAACGCGATTCGCTCTTTGGCCATATTATGCCTGAAGTTTTCCAGATGAGCTACTCAGATTTTAAAGAACAATACGAGAATTGTTTAAGCACGCCTACTTACATGTACGCAGCTATTGGGTTCAAATTTTGGAAAGATAGCATTCCAGTTGGAGTGTTAAATGTAAAAATTAATGATTTTGACACCCAGTTACATAGTGATGGATTTACACCTTTTCCCTACGCAGCCACTGACCGACCAAATGGTACTACTCAACCCATCATCATTACTTCCAATAGCGAACCTACAAGAGGTGTAACTACTGCTGATCTTTTACAAGTCCGAAAACATCTCTTGGGCATTGAATCTTTCACCAATCCATATCAACTATTGGCGGCAGATGTAAATTTATCAGGTTCTATTTCTACCCTTGATTTAATCCTGATGCAACGAATGATATTAGGACAAATTGAAGAATTCCCTGCACAGCATAGTTGGTTATTTGTACGTCCAGGTTATGATTTTTCAGCCGAAAATATTAACTGGATAGCCAATGAAACCAATGCAACAAAAATATATTTAGATGAGCTATTTGTTAGTCGTTCTCAATTCACCGCCATAAAACTAGGCGATGTAAACGGTAGTCTTTAAAACTTCCCAGTATCTTTGTGCCTCATCAAATAATTCAAAATGCGACAACTCATATCATCAGGCGCGCCCTGGGAAGACATTGTAGGCTATTCTCGCGCTGTACGCGTAGGAAACATCATTGAAGTGGCTGGTACTACGGCAGTCGAAAATGGCGAAGTAGTGGGTAAAGACGATGCTTATGCCCAAAGTGTTTGTATTTTCCAAAAAATAGCACGCGCCCTAGAAGAAGCAGGCGCGAGTATGCAAAACGTGGTGCGCACACGGATGTATGTCACCAATATTGAGCGCGATTGGGAAGGCATTGGCAAAGCGCATGGCGAATTTCTAAAAACAGTAAAACCCGCCTCCACGATGGTAGAAGTGCAAAAGCTAATGACTCCTGAAATGCTGGTGGAAATTGAGGTGACGGCCATTTTACAATAACGTAATATGAGATATTATATCCTCTTTCTAGTTTTATTCACAGCCTGTGATTTTCCAGAATACTATTTTGAAGATGCACCAGACTGTAAGGAAGAAAGTATCTTCTCCGCACTCGGCAACTCCAGAAATGCAATTTATCAAAAGCGAGCTTTAGCGGAACTTCAAAATAGAAAACCAAGCGATTTTCGCTATTTTTTCAAGACCTTTATCGAAGAAGGAACAAAAACCTATATGCTCACCAATTTTCGTAATGAGCAAGCATGCTTTGATGTAAAAGTACGCGTAGAACGATGGGACAAACTCGCGGGCATGAAACGCACTAATGGACGCTCCTACCCTAACGAACTATACGATTTGAAATGGGAAATTCAAATAATAGACGGACAACAAGAAGTCATTTACTTGGATATGCACCGCATCATTGATTAGAAAAACGAAAAATGCCAGCATCAAAACACAATTGGATACTACTTTTATTTGGTCTTGCAGCCATAGCAAATCTTTTTGCAGAATTTACGAATAATCAGCAATTAGTCTTCATTTCCAAGCCTTTACTCATGCTGACTTTAGCTGCCTATTTCTATCTAAGCACCCCAGCGAGTAACTTTAGAAGGTGGATTTTATTCGGTATCATTTTTGCCCTTTTTGGCGATGTTTTCCTCATGCTCAACGGGCGACATGGTGCAGAAGCCAGTCCACTTTTCATGTATGGATTGGGCAGTTTTTTACTCACACATCTATTCTACACCATAGCGTTTAGAAACTACAAACGTCCACAAAAAGGCTTGCTACAAGTACGTCCAATTTGGCTATTACCTTTTGTCATTTATTTCATCCTTTTCTGGATGAATATGCGCGGCTACATCGGCTCAGATTTACTAATTCCTGTCATCATATATAGCTCCGTAATTGTGCTAATGGCAATGGCAGGTACAAACCTATCGAATAAAATCCCCAAATCTGCGGCAAATCTCATCCTAATAGGAATTTTTCTCTTCGTATTTTCGGACACCTGCATTGCGATTAATAAATTCACCTCTATTCAAATTCCTAAAGTCGGTATTGTCATCATGTTAACCTACATTTTAGGGCAATTAGGTATCGTACTTGGCGCGACGAAAGTTGCACAGGTGGATGCTTAAAAATAGAAGGAATCCTTACTTTGTCGCTTCGGAAAAAAAATGTTTACTAAACTTCTAAAAAGTTTAGTAAACATTCTCTAATACACCGTCATATCATGCAATCGAAGATAAAAAAATACAAAAAACTCCTAGTTGCCAATAGAGGCGAAATCGCAATCCGTGTCCTCCGTGCGGCATCCGAATTGAACCTACGCACCGTCGCTATTTACACTTATGAGGATAGGTATTCGCTACACCGCTATAAAGCAGACGAGAGTTATCAAATTGGAAAAAATGACGACCCACTCAAGCCCTATTTGGATATTGAGGAAATACTTCGCATTGCAAAAGCCAACGGTGTAGAGGCTATTCACCCTGGCTATGGTTTCTTGTCGGAAAATGTAACTTTTGCGCGCCGCTGCCGTG
>JAHDCQ010000109.1:13120-15818 GCA_020629845.1 Saprospiraceae bacterium
CAAGTGGGCGATAAAGTAGCCGCAAAAAAACTCGCCCAAAAGCTCAAAGTCCCCATGATTGAAGCCAGCAAAAAGAAAATTGAAACCTCCGAAGACGCACTAAAAGCAGCCAAGCGCATCGGTTTCCCTGTAATGGTGAAAGCTGCTTCGGGCGGTGGTGGACGCGGTATGCGCGTAGTGCGAAGTGAAGCGGAATTGCAAGTAGAATACGATGAAGCGAAGCGCGAAGCCAAAACTGCATTCGGTGATGATCGTGTCTTCATTGAAAAATTTATCCAAAATCCCAAGCACATCGAAGTGCAAATTATTGGCGATAAACACGGCAATATTCTACACCTATTTGAGCGCGATTGCTCAGTACAGCGTCGTTTCCAAAAGGTGGTAGAAATCGCACCTTGTATCACCTTACCACAAGCAACAAAGGAAAAAATATACGACTACGCCCTAAAACTCATGCGCGGCGTAGATTATCAAAATGCTGGAACGGTCGAGTTTCTCGTAGATGAAGATGACAGCATTTATTTCATCGAAGTGAATCCGCGTATTCAGGTAGAGCATACCATTACGGAGGAAATCACAGGCATTGACATCGTGCGAACGCAGTTGCTCATTGCGATGGGCTATGAATTGTCGCACCCGACCATTTATCTACGCTCGCAAGACGACATTAAGATAAGCGGTTGTGCTATTCAATGTCGCGTAACGACCGAAGACCCAACTAATGGCTTTAAGCCCGATTATGGCACGCTTATCGCCTATCGTTCGGCGAGTGGTATGGGGATTCGATTGGATGCAGGAAGCGCGTATGCAGGCGTAAAAATTTCGCCTTTTTTCGATAGTCTGCTCGTGAAAGTGACCGCTTGGGGACGCACTATGGAAGGAGCAGCCGAGCGTTTACACCGTGCTTTACGGGAATTTCGGGTACGCGGTGTGAAGACGAATATTGACTTTTTGCTCAATTTATTGAAAAATGAAACCTTTGTAAGAGGACGCGCAACGGTCAATTTCATCCCTAATAATAAATATCTCCTCGAACTACCACAACGACAAGACAGAGGTACAAAAATACTGCGCTATCTCGCAGAAGTGATTGTAAATGGCAATTCTGATGTAAAATATGTAGATAAAAAACGGACATTCCGAATGCCTGTTGTGCCAAACTACGACCGTTCGGCAAAACCACCAAAAGGTACTCGCCAAATGCTACAAGAACTCGGCCCAAGTGATTTCGCACAAGTACTGAAAACGCAGCAAGCCGTACAATATACTGACACCACTTTCCGCGATGCCCACCAAAGTCTACTAGCCACTCGTATGCGAACCTATGATTTGCTGCAAGTAGCTGAAAGCTTCGCCCACCATCATGCGAATGATGTATTTAGTATGGAAGTTTGGGGCGGCGCGACTTTTGATGTCTGCTATCGCTTCTTGAAGGAAAGTCCGTGGGAACGTCTGGAATTACTACGCAAAGCCATTCCAAATATTTGTTTCCAAATGCTATTGCGTGGCTCCAATGCCGTAGGTTATAAGGCTTATCCTGACAATCTAATTGAAGATTTTATTGTAAAAGCAGCCGAAACAGGCATTGATATTTTCCGCATTTTCGATAGTCTTAACTGGACAGAAGCTCTAAAAGTAAGCATCAAAACGATACGGGAGCAAACGAATAGCGTAGCCGAAGCTTGCATCTGCTACACAGGTGGCGTAGGCGAGACGAATCCAGGTAAATTTGACCTTAATTATTATGTCGATTTAGCCAAAGAACTCGAAGATTTAGGCGCACATATCATTGCAATTAAGGATATGGCGGGACTATTGCGACCACGTGCAGCAGAGATTTTAGTGCCTGCCTTACGCGAGGCGGTGAGCTTGCCCATCCACCTACATACGCATGATACTTCTTCGATACAATCCGCGACTTATCTAAAAGCCGTAGATGCTGGCGTGGATGTGATAGATGTCGCTTTATCCTCGATGTCGGGCTTGACAAGTCAGCCGAGTTTCAATTCTGTAGCGGCAATGTTAGAAGGACATGAACGCGAGCATAAAGTCAATTTAGATTCTCTGAATCAATTCTCGAATTATTGGGAAGCGGTGCGCGCCTACTACTACCCTTTTGAGACGGAATTGCGAGCAGGAACAGCGGAAGTTTATAATAATGAAATTCCTGGTGGGCAATATTCTAACCTACGTCCGCAAGCGCGGGGCTTGGGCTTGGAAGATCAATTTGAGACGATTAAGGAAAATTATAAAATCGCGAATGACTTATTTGGTGGTTTGGTGAAAGTAACGCCTTCCTCGAAAGTGGTTGGCGATATGGCGATGTTCATGACCTCCAATGGCTACACAAAGCAAGACATTCTAGAACGCGGACATAGCTTTGATTTCCCTGATAGTGTAAAGAACTTGATGCGTGGAAATTTAGGACAAATAAAAGGTGGCTTCCCAAAAGATATTCAAAAAATAGTGCTAAAGGACGAAAAGCCTTTTACTGACCGTCCGAATGCGCATTTGAAGCCGATTAATTTGAAAAAAGGCTTTGCAGCTTTCCAAGAAAAATACGGTACGCAATACGATGAGCGCGACTATATCGCTAGCGAACTCTATCCGAAAGTATTCGATGATTATCACACTTTCCGCGAAGAATATGGCGTGGTGCGCGTGATTCCGAGTCTTGCCTTTTTCTATGGTTTAAAAC
>JAHDCQ010000110.1:0-1266 GCA_020629845.1 Saprospiraceae bacterium
TCCTCCTGTTCCACAATCAAAAACTCAATCGCCTTCGGACTAAAATGCACCGAACGTGCCGCCGTAGGACGTTTCGTGATGAGTAAAGGTGCGGTATTATTATCCCCTGTTCGAGTGGCGGTTTTGATGTCGGCTTCCAATACAAAATCATCAGGCGAGATGCTATTGTAATCGCTTAAACCAACGATGACATGCAGTTGAATTTTATTAGGAAAAATTTTTAGGCTATCAAAGTCATGCTCCGCTACTACTGGCACGAAAAAGGTTTTTTCGGTATAACGTTCTACAGGAATAGTGACTTTTATAATGCTAGGTTCTAGTTGCAGAATCCCTTTTTTATCCGCTTTTAAGGCCAGACTATCCTCAAAGGCACTCTCCAAATTCTCCTGCCGTAGGAGCTTAGTTGACCATTCATTTAGTCCGTTCACTACCGAAGTTGGCCCGCTTACAAGTACACTATCTGGCGTGTAGTGGATACTGTCTCTTAGAAAATGTTCTTCTGCATAAGAGACGCTATCGCGCAGTCGAATAGGTATTTTTTTGCTGACCTTTTCTTCGATGTCTAAGGCGATGTATTCAGGTACAAGGCGTTCAATTGTCAAGTTTTGGAAGCGCAACTTTTGTTCAATTTCACTAGCTAGAAAAGAGCTATTTATACCGCGCTGATTGGTTGTAGTAAGGTCTATGGGAAGCGATAGTTTAGGGTCGGGTTGCATTAATGTCCAACCTTCGCCTCGTACGGTGGCTTTCACTTTTCGAGTAGGAAGTTCCACGAAAGCCTCATTTTCGGAGAGGATATACTCCAAATTGACCTCCATTTCCTTAGCATAAGTGCCGTCCAATTTGACAATAAGCCAAAACAAAAGGGCGACCCCGAAGCAAATCAAGAGGATGATTCTATCTTCTTGTGAAGGCGGCAACCGAAACAGTCGTAAAATCTGATTCGTTCTACTCATTGTTATTCAGCGAATCTGTCATTTCTTTTGAAATTGCAGACTTGAGGATGCGAATATTTGTTTTTGTACCCGCACCTATCTCTAGCACAATCGCGTCTTTTTCTATCTTTCCAATACGGCCTATTATGCCACTAGTTGTGACTACTTTCGAGCCTTCTTGTAGGTCAGTTTCAAATTGTTGTTGCTCACGTTGGCGTTTCATTTGCGGACGCATCATGAAAAAATAAAACACTAGCATCATTGCCGCAATAAAAAATAAATTAATCATTTCAGGGCTCATGCCTCCTGCTTGTAGTACAAACATATTTTT
>JAHDCQ010000110.1:1366-15809 GCA_020629845.1 Saprospiraceae bacterium
TGCACAAAGCCTTCTAAATAGAGCTTCGTCTCGGAAGGATAGGTGTTGGCTGTAATAATGACAGGTTTGCGTTGTTTTTTTCGCATATTTTTGGTGTCAAATTTTACTTGTATTACGCCACTTTTACCTGGTTGAATCAACTCTTTCGGCCACTTAGGAACCGTGCAGCCACAAGTCGAGCGAGCATCATTGATGATAAGCGGGACTTTACCTGTGTTTTTGAACTTAAAAGTATGTTCAATAACTGCGCCTGCATCTACTTCTCCAAATTCGAGTACGGTGTTCTCAAATTCCATTTTTGCTACATTAATCGTATCTGTAGGCGTATTAGCAGATACCGGATTACGAATGATAGAGGCATTCGCGCCTAAATCTTCCGTACGGATTTCTTGCAAGCTTTTTTCTTGAGGCTTGTCACTTTCACAAGCGGCTATTATTAGCAAACTCAGTATTCCAAACAAAAGTTGTTTCATATTGCGATTGTAAATTGCGACTGCAAAGGTATTTATTTCAGTCAAATAGTAAAATTTTAGTATTGAAACGATTTTAGTTTGCTGCTTGCTGCGCCAATCGAATAATTAAGGTTGCTTGTTCTTTACTCACTACTTTATCTACTATGGCATTAAAGTGCGGCTGTACTTCGTGCGGTTCTCCTAGTTTCATTTGTGCTTTGGCTTCGCCTATGGCTTGCCCCCAAGCATAAAGTGGAAAGTATTGCTCACCCAAACTACCTAAAAATTGAAAGTGCAAAGTTGCTTGTTCCAGCCAGAATTCGGGCGTTTCCTCCCTATAATCCCCGTCGAGTGTAAATTGGAATTCTTGCTCAATCGCCTCACAGCCCGATTGTAGCACTTCCAATTGCAAGCCCGTTACAAACAAAACATTTTCAGTTCCTTCTTGCTTATTACTACTAAATTGATGCTGCTGCACCGCTTCTAAGGTATCGGAAAAAATAGGGCGAGGTTCACCGTAGGCACAATCAGCGGCTTGCTGTGTGCTGTCATTTGCACAAGCCGTTATTAGTAGAATAAAGGTAAAATAGACCAATTGCTTCATAGCATGATGCGTTTTCAATTTTTAATTCAGCAACTTATCCACTAAAGCCCGCACACCAGTAGTCGCAGGCTTTTCTACTACCGTCAAATTTTCCATATTTCGCAATTCATGATTGATGGACGGCTTAGGGTCAATATAATAAATTGGAATGCCAATTTTGGAATAGCCAACTAAGCCTGCCGCAGGGTAGACTTGCATGGATGTACCAATAATGATGATGATGTCTGCCGTACTGACTTCCTCGGCTGCCTTGATAATCATCGGCACATCTTCGCCAAACCACACGATATGCGGACGCAGTTGCGCGCCTCGTTCGCAAGTATCGCCTAAATTGCAGTCCTTATCCCATTGATATACCAAATCAGGGTATTGCGTGCTTCTTACCTTATCCAATTCGCCATGTAGGTGGAGGATGTTGGTACTGCCCGCCCGTTCGTGGAGATTATCTACATTTTGTGTTACAATGCAAACCTCATATTGAGCTTCCAGTTCAGTAAGTGCAAGATGCCCCGCATTTGGCTCTACTTCTTTGAGTTGGCGGCGGCGTTGGTTGTAGAAATCTAGCACCAAATTTGGGTCATCGCGCCAACCCATAGGCGAGGCTACTTGCATTACATCATGTCCTTCCCATAGTCCATCTGCGTCGCGAAAGGTTTTAATCCCACTTTCTGCGCTCATGCCTGCGCCTGTAAGTACTACTATTTTTTGTTTCATATCGGAATACGATTTTGGTGAACGCTAAAAGTACAACTTCACCGTAGTCTAAGTTGAATTTGTTGGTGATTTTTCAGCAAAATTTCTAGAACTTGGTAAAAAATGAAAAATTAGTTCCCGCCTTCGTTCGATTTGTGTTTTTTTGTGCTAAATTTTGGATACAATGAATCGCTTAGAACACCTATTTGCGAATAAGCAAGACGATATTCTAAATATCTACTTCACAGCAGGTTTCCCCAATTTGCACGATACAGGTACTATTATTACAAGTCTAGCTGCGGCAGGCGTGGATTTGATTGAAATTGGCATGCCTTATTCCGATCCTTTAGCGGACGGCCCTACTATCCAGCATAGTGGACAAGTCGCTATCAAAAATGGTATGACGCTGCCTTTACTATTTGAGCAAATAGCCGAAGTACGTTCTAAGACCGATATTCCGCTCGTATTGATGGGCTATTTCAACCAAGTGATGCAATATGAGGAAGAAGCCTTTATCAAGAAATGTGCAGAAGTTGGCGTTGATGGGCTTATTTTACCTGATTTGCCTGTGTATGAATATGAAACATTTTACCAAAAAAGCGTAGAAGCCGCAGAACTTTGCTTTAGTTTTTTGATAACGCCTCAAACGAGCGAGGAGCGTATTCGTCAAATAGATAAATTGACCAAGGGCTTTATTTATATGGTCTCCAATTCTGCCATTACGGGCGCGAAAAGTGATATTTCGGAGCGGCAATTGGCGTATTTCAACCGCATCAATGCGATGCAATTGGAGAATCCTCGCTTAATTGGCTTTGGTATTTCCAATCATGCCACCTATCGTACGGCTTGCGATTATTCTAATGGTGCGATTATTGGTAGTGCATTCATTCGCACCATAGAAAAGGCAGATAATTTAGAACAAAGCATTCAGGATTTTGTGCAAATGGTGCGAGGGAATTAAGGAACGTGCGCGAAATAACCTATTCTAAATTACACACTTATTTTGCGCACGTTCTTTAATTACTAGACTTTGGACAAAAGTCTAGGTCTTTAGCTTTTTAGTCTTTGGTCTTTAGTATATAGATGAATCTAATGTGTAAAGTACTGGAATTCAGATTTGATAAAATTCAATTTTCTGAACACGCTAAAGACTAAAGACCAATTTACCAAAGACTAGGACTTTGTCCAAAGTCCAGTTAATTACTTCGGAAACATTGCTTGCAGGGCTTTCCAAAGGGCTGCTTTGGCACTTTTTTGAGCTGCGGTATGTTCCAGTTTGTCTGCTAATAAGAGCTGAATGTCACCATGTTTGCTGATTTGATAAGCAGGAATTTGAAGGTGTATGCCAAGCTGTACCAATGGTATACCAAAGCTTATGAGATAATCAATTTCATGTTGCAGGCGAATACTTTGTGCGCTAATTACCGTGTCACGTTCTAGCTGAAGTAAGAGTGCATCTTCAGCGAGTTGGAAGCCAACTGCCTGAATAATTTTTACCAACAAACCGCTTGCTTCTGTTGTATAATCTGACTTTTCGACTACTACAAGGAGTTTTTTCTGATTTTTTCCTGACAATTCAGGCAAATCATTAGTATCAGGTGTGACAAATATTTCAAAATCGAAAAAGTCCTTCGTTAAATTTAAAGCATTCATAAAAATACAAATTCAGAATATTATTTGGTTTTGAAGATTAATTTACTGGCAAGATAGAATTTTTGAATAAAAAACGCTATTTTTGAACAGAAAAGTGTGTTAAAGTTCACACTTGATTTACCATTTTTTAACTCAAAATTTGCGCTATGTCATACAATATTAGTGTCACAAAAGTAACGCAATCTCGTCTTCCAAGTGTTGACTTCAACAATCTTCCTTTTGGTCGAATTTTTACAGATCACATGTTTGTCGCTGACTATCAAGATGGGCAATGGCAAGACCTTCGTATTGTGCCAACAGGCAATTTTGAGTTGCATCCTGCAGCTATGGTGTTACACTATGGTCAGGCGATATTTGAAGGGATGAAAGCCTTCAAAAATAAAGATGGTGAAGCCGTATTTTTCCGCCCTGAAATGCATTCCGAACGCATCAATGCTTCTGCAACACGCCTGTGTATGCCTGAAATCCCTGCGGAACTTTTTGACGAAGCGATTCACCAGTTGGTAGCCTTAGAAGAAGCTTGGATTCCGCCTGTAAAAGATAGCGCGCTGTATGTGCGTCCATTTATGATTGCAACGGACGGCTTTTTAGGGGTACGCCCTTCTGAAACATATAAATTCTTTATTCTGACCTGTCCAGTAGGGCCATATTATGCCAAGCCAGTTACGCTTTACACCGAGCAAAAATACGTACGTGCAGCCGTAGGTGGAGTAGGGGAAGCAAAGGCAGCAGGCAATTATGCAGCTTCGCTTTTGCCCGCTAAAGAAGCAAAGAATAAAGGCTTCGATCAGGTGATGTGGATGGATGAAAAAGAATTTAAATACATCCAAGAAGTTGGTACGATGAACATCTTCTTTGTGATTGATGGTAAAGTCATTACGCCTAAAACGAATGGTGCTATTTTGAAAGGCATCACTAGAGATAGTATTATTACATTGCTACGCGATATGGGCTATGAAGTGGAAGAAAAAGACGTGAGTATTGATGAAATCGTGGCAGCTTATGAAGCTGGAACGTTACAAGAAGCGTTCGGTACAGGCACCGCAGCCGTAGTATCGCATGTAGCGGGAATTTCGTATCAAGGCAAAATGATGGAATTGCCTGCTATCGAAAAGCGTGTGATTGCACATAAAGCAAAAGCTAGGATCGAAGGCATTCGTTCAGGCGAACTTGAAGATAAATTTGCTTGGATTAAAGCAGTTCGCGTTTTAGAAGCGGTTTAAATTGAGCTACTGGCTATTTTATAAACAAAAAAGGTGAGTATCATTCGATGCTCACCTTTTTTTGTTATTATTCAAATTCTCAAATTATTACTGCGCTACTTTCACAAACTTCCAAGTCTGCTGGCTCGTTTTCGCATCTTTCAAGTCAATATAGTACACACCATCAGGGAGATGGGATACATTGAACTGGAGCTGATTTAAGCCTTCTTGTAGTTTCGTTTGCTGTTGTTGCAGTACTTGTCCATTCATATCCAGCAGCAAGACATCTGTATGCTGTGGCAGTTCGGCATGTAGGTTTAAGAATACATGACTCGTGGCTGGACTCGGATAAAGCGCACCTTGTACATTAGGTGTATTGTAAAGCGTTCGCTGTTCAATATTGGGCTGTAAATTCCCTGGTACTAGCTTCACGCTCGATTCATCATCTTCTATTGGTAGACCATTTTGATTATTACCAGGCGTAGAGTCTGGATCATCTTGATCTACACTCAATATCTGTGTGAAGTATGTAATGTCATTCTCTTCTGCCAATGTAAATAAGACGAGCTTAAGCGTATGCTGCGCTCCACTCTCTAAGTAAGGAATGAACCAATACTGGAAGAAATTATTCCAATCGCCAATAGATGCCGCTTTGCTCGTATAAGCTAAACTATCAGGCAGTTGAGCATCCACGAAGATATTAGTCGCGTCATCTGGGCCATTATTCGTAATGGTGAAGGTGTAGGTATAATTCTCAAAACGCTCATAATTCGGACGGTCAATATCTATAGTAAGTTCCAAATCCGAAGTTACGCCACCTTCTATGCCACCTTCTGGAATAATGAGTGTGGAAGCTTCATCATCCTCGTCAGGTACATTGTCTAAGTCGTTTGCAGGCGTAGAATCTGGGTCGAATTGGTCAGATGCAATTACCTGTGTAAATAGAATCAATGGACGACCTTCAATCAAGGAGAAGAGCGTCAATTCAAGCGTTTCTGATGCGCCGCTATCTATCATTGGAATGTACCAATCCTGCGCTACTACATTGTATTCGCCTGAAGAAGCTTCTGCGGATGTAAATACCATCCCTTCTGGGAATAAGGCACTTACGCGTACATTAGCCGCCACATCAGGCCCATCATTGGTAATTACAATAGTAAACTTAGAATCGGTAAATACCTGAAATTCTTCTTGCTCTGTACGAATGTCCAAACGTAAATCCGCCGTATCTCCACCCATTGGGCGTGGGGTTGGGAAAATGGTAAAGACTGCCTCATCATCTTCTTGTGGCGTTGGTGCTACTCCATTGAAAGGTGTAGAATCCGGGTCAGCAGGCTGCCCACCTTGTACTTCAATGAAGAAGTCTATGGGGCGGTCGTCTATGAGCGTGTAGAGCGTCAGGTTCATTCGGGCGGTGTCGCCCACTGCCAGTTCATTGACTGTCCAATTTTCAAAGAATAAGTTATAACGTCCTGTGGTGGCACTAGAGCGCGTATAGACCATACCCTCGGGCTGCTCCAAATCTATCACGAGATTTTCAGCCGCTCTTGGACCATTATTTACTACCGTGATGACGTAAGGAATTTCCGTAAACTGCTCGTAAGGGTCTGTTGGACCATCAATGAACAATTCTATATCTGCCCCCAATATATTTTGTAGATTGCCACGTACTAATGTTATGAAACTGCCTTCACCTATGGTTGTCAAAGCCCCATCGGATGCGACCATGCGGTAGTAGCGCGAAAGCGTATCGCCTACCTCTAAACCTTTAGACATCAACACGCTATCCAATTGTGCATAAGTAAACTCAAAAATGCCTGGAGCGTTTGCTACTACACTTTGGTCTTCTATTTCACGGAAGTCTAAAAATTCAGATGTCTGGAAAATGTAGTATAGATTATTATTGTCTACGCCTTCTGCCCATTCTGCTGTGAAACGCGCACTTGGAGCACCCGTCACTTCAAAGAATCGCCCATCTACAGGTTCACTAAAGCGCATCGTACCTGTTGGGAAAAAGTTTGGTTCAGGTAGCAGTTGTCCGCGCAGTTCTCCATTCGGATGGGTACTACTTGAAATACGAATGTACATTCCTTCGTCGCGCAAAACAGCTACTTGCTCATCAGTAAGTTCGAAGCTATTATCTGCTGCACCTAAAGTACCCGTCATTCCATTAGCATCTAGAAATAGGATAAATTCGTCAAGTCCATTTATGCCTGCCTTACCAATATGCAAAGCTGCATCATCGCCAAATACTGTGCCTGTAGAATTGCTAAAACTTCCTGAAATAGTCAGCGTGTTGCCTATTAAATCAAACTTTACCGAACCAGTACCTAAACTTGCTAATGGGTTCACGGTATTTTCTCCGCTTAGTGTAGTCGTAAAATAAGCATTTGCTAAAGGTAGTAATTGACCTCTAATGGCACCTGCTTGATTTTCAAGACTATGTACATTTACATATTGCTCTCTAGCAAATAAGTTTGCTAACTGTGTTTCATCTAAGGTAAAACTATTATTAGCTGCTGCAAATGAGCCGCTACGATTATTATTATCTGCATCGGTCACTAAAGCATTTGATACTGCACCATCTTGCCCCGCTATGCCATCGTGTATATGCGCGCCAATAACGGGATCGAACCCGCTTTCTAGATTATTAAAGCTTCCTGTCAAGACTGCCTTATCTGTATGGATTTCTAAAATGCTTTGTCCAACTGCCGCAGAGTTCACGATAGTCGTTTCGCTTGCTCCTGAAAGCGTAGCTACAAAATAAGCCTGTGCTTCTGGTAGAATTTGCGCCCGTAATTCTGGTGTGGCCGCAGCTCCCGACGCAATGCTCATATATAAGCGTCGTGCTAATAAATCATTAATTTGAGCGTCTGTTAGTTCATAGCTATTATCTGCTGCACTAATATTACCCGCAAGGTTATTGTCAAAAGCATCAATGTCAAGTAAAAATAAAGCGGCACCATTCGAGCCAGCTAAGCCTGTACTCAAGCCACTATTACTAGCGAAGGGAGATTCTAGATTTTGGAATGAACCAGAAATTACCATTTCATTGCCTCGTAGCTCTACAATACTATTCCCTGCACCTGTAGAATTGACTGTCGGTACTTGGAACGCCCCTGCCATGAAGCCTGTAAATACTGCTTGTGCTTCGGGAATTAACTGACCGCGCACCTCTCCTAGTGGATAGTTGTCAGAGGCGATACTTAGGTATAATTCTCTATTGAAAAGCAGTTCTGATTCTTCATCCGATAGTAAATAAATATTACGTGTGGCTTCTATGCGCCCGTCATTGGTCGTGTTCGCTGTGGGGTTAAGTGGTAGGGTTTCGTTGCCATTAGAGCCTGCTAAACCCGCATAAATCCCTGTATTGCTCAAGGGGTCATCGCGTAGGTTGCTGCTGAGTTTATCATAAGTTCCAGAAAGAATCATCAAGCTGTCCCCATATACTTCTGCCACCAATTGCCCGCTTGCTTGTGTTAGTACATTGGGTATTACATTCGTGCCAGAAAGATGCGTACGGAATACCACACCCGCTTCGGCAGGTACGAGTTGCCCACGCAGTTCGCCTGTTGGATAAGCACTAGATGTGATATTTAAATATACCCGACGTTCACCTAAAGCGATGATTTGGTCGAGGTCAATATTATATGTATTATTAGCAAGTTCAAATGTGCCTGTTCGTTGGTTACTTGTGCTTGGCGTTAAGTCTATTTCTAAAGTTCCTTCCTCACCAGGTATACCTATATAAAGACTGGCTTCGCCAATATTACCTTCGAGATTATTGAATGAGCCTGTCACCACCATCTGACTTGAAGATACTACTTCCACGTATACGCTTGCATGCCCGCGGGAGAGTACACAATGATTTTCATTGCTACCATAAGCATTGGCATAGAAAAGTGTCAAGCCTTCTGGAACAATTTGACCACGAATTTCCCCTGCTGGGTGATTTGCTGTCGCTATATTGATGTAAAAACCGCGCGATACAAAGGCCTCTGCTTGGGCGGTACTAATAGTGTAAGTGTTCAATACAGGGTCAATAATACCTCCACGTTGGTTGGCGTTTAAAGAGGGAATTAGCCCTAAAGTCGCGCTTCCCGTTTGGCCAGCATTAGCAGCGTGGATATTGATGCCGTCACTTAAGACATTACTGGATAGATTATTAAATTGACCAGAGACAATCATTTGATTGCCTGCTAAGCGAATTTCAATTTCACCGGTAGCTCCCGTTAAAACAGGCATGACTTCGCTACGTCCTGTTAGCACGGCACGATAGTTGAGGGTGTCTTGAGCATAGGAAAATGCTACGCAAGATAACAGGAATGCTGTCAGTAATAACGAACGTATTCTAAGATACAGCATAGAACTCATAAGATGATGGTTTTAAACTAATGAAAACTTAATATCTGCTTGTAGCAAACATCATCATAGATGAACTTCATCCTTAAATTATAATGTTTGCAAAAGTCTAGGTAGGTTTGTTGAATCCTTGAAATGAATAGCTGGTCGAACTGAACTACTTATACATTTGGCTATGAATCTTTTGCACAAATGTAATAAGTGAATTATCCCTTTCAGCGGGTTTCACAAATTGAACCAAGCAAGCTACTTTTTGAAACGAATATGTAAGTATAACGTATTCGTTCTATTTTCAATAATATCTTAGCAATCTTTTAGACCAAACACCCTAAAAATCTGGGCGATAGGCCTAGTGAATGCATCAGAAATTTCAATTGATGTCAAGTGAATATGTGTATTAGCGCAGGAAGTACTATGATAGGGAATCAGATGTAGAATCTATGTCACGACCTATGTGCTTTTTAGCAAAACATAGGTCGTAACAGACTCGTTTTGATGGTTTATACGGGCTTTTACTACAATTGGTTCACAAAGCGAGCTAATTTACCTTTTAAGTTGCTTGCTTTATTTGGGTGCCAAGTACGATTTTTCGCTAATTTGTCAATCATACTTTGCACTCTAGGCAAAAACTTTTCTGCTTCTGTCTTATCTTCCATCTCGCGTAGCTTGCTGATAGCTGAACGTGTAGACTTCTTATAGTATCTGTTCTGAAGACGCTTTTTAGCATCTTGACGAATTCTCTTTTTTGCTGACTTATGATGTGCCATTTATCAAATTAGTTTGATAGTTAATTTTTTGCTAAAAGCTTATTTAAAACCCTGTATTTCGACTTTAAAATAGCTTTCAAAAGATGACCTTATTATATAAGGGCTGCAAAGGTAAAATTTTCAATGAAAAATACTAAGCATTGCTCTGGATATTTTTTTTGAATTTGATACACAAAAAGCTAAAATCAGCAAGTAAATCTTAGAGATAAAATTTACCTTTGACGCTGTTTACAGTATATCGAATGGATAAACTGTATGTATTTAGGGACTTCGCAATTAATAACCTACGCATCTAGCTTGTCTTTTTTCAGCTTATTCTTCGTTGAAAAGCCTCGACAGAACTAGCTATGCCTACGTTTTTCGCCTTGACTAAGCTAAAAAATCCTGCGCTATCTTGCGTAGGTTATTAATTGCGAAGTCCCTTAAGATAAATATTCGAAACACTCCTGACAAAAGCATAGTTTATACTAGTCAATAAGACATAAATATGACTGATTATTCATTTATAGCCAATGCACATCCTTCCTTCATTGAGAAGATGTATGCACAATATCAGCAAGATCCTGAAAGCGTAGAAGAAAGTTGGCGCACCTTTTTTAAAGGTTTTGATTTTGCATCTAATCTAAATGGTGCAAGCTCGAATGGTACATACACTAGTGCACCTGCCGATGCAAGTACTATTGAACAAGAAAAAAAGGTGCTTTCCTATATTAAAGGCCATCGAAATCGTGGACACTTATTATCTACCACGAATCCCATTCGCAAACGTCGTGACCGCAACCCCACACTTGCATTAGCTGATTTTGGTTTGACGGAGGCAGATTTAGATAAAGGTTTCCAAGCAGCCACAGAGATTGGGCTACCAAATGGTGCGAGCCTGCGAGACATTGACGCACGTCTGAAAGCAGTGTATTGTGGCAATATCGGCTTTGAATATCACCATATCCAAGATCGTGTGAAGCGTCGTTGGTTACGCTCGCTAATTGAAGAGCAAAATCCTGAAACCTTTGGCTTAAGCATAGATCAAAAGAAACGTATTCTTGAAAAGCTTAATGGAGCAGTCGTTTTTGAGCGATTTTTACACACTAAATATATAGGTCAAAAACGCTTCTCCCTAGAAGGTGGAGAATCTACTATACCTGCTCTGGATTCCATTATTACGCAGGGCGGTGATACAGGCGTGGAGGAAGTCATTATTGGTATGGCGCACCGCGGACGATTGAATGTACTCGCCAATATCATGGGCAAGACCTATGAGCATATCTTCAATGAATTTGAAGGTACGGCTTTGCCCGACCTTAGTTTCGGTGATGGCGATGTGAAATATCACTTAGGTTACTCTTCGATAGTAGAAACTTTGGGTGGCAATAAAGTACATTTGAAGCTCGCGCCTAATCCTTCGCACTTGGAGTCAGTAGACCCTGTGGTGCAAGGTTTTGCTCGCGCAAAAGCGGATTTGCTATATGGTAGTGATTATGATAAAATCATGCCTATTCTTATTCACGGCGATGCTGCGGTGGCAGGACAAGGCGTGGTATACGAAACCGTGCAAATGAGCCAGCTAGACGGCTACTACACGGGCGGCACGATTCATTTTGTAATCAATAATCAGATTGGTTTCACGACCGATTTTGATGATGCGCGTTCTTCGACTTACTGTACGGCGGCGGCGAATGTGGTGCAAGCACCCGTATTCCATGTAAATGGTGATGATCCAGAGGCAGTAGTTTTTGCTACGCAATTGGCGGTAGCTTATCGTCAAAAGTTTAATAATGATGTCTTCATTGATATGGTGTGCTATCGTAAGCATGGACATAATGAAGGTGACGATCCTAAATTTACACAACCTGAGCTATATGACATCATTAATAAGCATCCAAATCCGCGTGAAATATACAGCAAGCGACTTGTAGAGCGCGGTGATATGGACGCAGCTATGGCAAAACAACTAGAAGATAATTTCTGGAACGATTTACAGGACAGGTTAAATTTAGTGAAAGAAAAACCCCTGCCTTATACCTATCAAGAGCCTGAATTGGCTTGGAAAGCACTCAAGAAAAAAACGACCGATAAAGATTTTGAAAAATCGCCTGAAACGGGAATAGATGAGGCATTGGTGCGAAAAATAACACAGCATTTGCTCACTTATCCTGATGATATTAATCCAATTAGTAAAATTAATCGCCTGATAAAGGGTAAGAAAAAGCTATTGGATGCGGACAACCTAGATTGGGCATTAGCGGAGCTTTTGGCTTATGGCTCAATACTTACCGAAGGCAAAAATGTCCGTATGAGTGGGCAGGATGTGCGTCGGGGAACCTTCTCACATCGTCATGCTGTGATATTGGATAATGGTACGGATAAGGAATACAACCGTATCAATAGTATCCAAGATGAGCAAGGTATTTTCCGTATTTACAACTCCCTACTTTCGGAATTTGGTGTGATGGGCTTTGAGTACGGTTACTCTCTAGCTACGCCGAATGATTTAGTGATTTGGGAAGGCCAGTTTGGCGACTTCTACAATGGCGCGCAAACTATCGTAGACCAATATATTTCTGCCGCCGAAAGTAAATGGCAGCGCATGAGTGGTTTAGTGCTACTTTTGCCACATGGCTACGAAGGGCAAGGCCCTGAACACTCTAGCGGACGTGTGGAGCGTTTCTTACAGTCCTGTGCGGAGTATAATATGACCGTAGCTAACTGTACTACGCCTGCGAATTTCTTCCATATTTTACGTCGTCAATTGGCGCGTCCGTTCCGTAAGCCTTTGGTAGTGATGACACCAAAATCAGGACTTCGCCATCCGAAAGTGATTTCAGGTATTCCTGATTTTGTGACAGGTACTCGTTTCCAAGAGGTGATAGACGACCCGACAGTAGGCGCAAGAAGTGGTAAGAAAATCAAGCGTTTATTGCTTTGTACGGGTAAAGTATACTTTGATTTATTGAAGAAAAAGGAAGAAGATAAGCGCGACGATGTGGCTATAGTGCGTGTAGAGCAGCTTTATCCGCTACCAAAGAAACAGTTGAATGCTATCTTTAAGAAGTATGCCAATGCTGAAAAATACTGGGTACAAGAAGAGCCTGAGAACATGGGGGTTTGGCGATATTTATTGAGCTTTGCTTTTAGTAAAATCGAGATTACACCTGTGACGCGCAAGCCAAGTGCATCGCCTGCAACGGGCTTTAAGAAAGTACATGATAAAACGCAAGCACGTATCGTAGAAGAGGCCTTTGCTTAGTTAGTTGAACCACATAAGGCATATAAGAGCATATAAGCTAAATCTTATGTGTCCTTATTGCCTTATATGGTTCGATTATTTATTCAACAAACGACCATCTGTCAATAAATCCAAGACCTGCTTTCGCATCCGCGTACTTAGTGGGATGTGTTTTCCACCTACCAAAATTTGATTCCCAACAATTGCTTCTATTTTAGATTTCGCTACAATATAAGAGCGATGCACTTGTATAAAATCCGTCTCGGAGAGTAAATCAAAGACATTTTTTAGTGGTACGAGCGTCATCAATTTTTCTTTTTCGGTATGAATAAGAATGTAGTTTTGCATACCCTCTACAAATAGAATATCGGCGATATTGAGCTTCACGAGTTGTTTATCCGTTTTCACGAAAATATAATCTTCGTTTGTTGCTTCGTTGGTATCGGATGTGGCAATCAAGCGCAAGGCTTTGTTACAGGCTTGCAAAAATCGCTCGAAAGAAATGGGCTTTAGTAAATAATCTACCACATCAAATTGATAGCCTTCTAGCGCATACTCGGAATATGCCGTCGTGAAAATCACGAAAGGCGGATTTTGTAGGGATTTCAAGAAATTAATGCCTGTTAATTTAGGCATTTCAATATCCAAAAAAATCAAATCAATCGCTTCTTGCTGCAAGATGGTATTGGCTTGAATTGCATTTTTGCAGACGGCTTTTAAATCCAAAAAATCTACTTGTTCCACATAGCCTTGTAGCCCTTGTCGTGCGAGTGGTTCGTCGTCTACTATGATACAGCGTAGTGTTTTCATTTTGTGTTAATCGTATTAATTGTTAAGCTGACTTGAAAATGCTCTTCCGTCTGTGCAGTTTGCAAATCGTGCTGCTCTGGATAGATTAAAGCGAGGCGTTTCCGTACATTTTCCAAGCCAATGCCTTTGCTTTTATTGCTGCGTTGCTCTACGATTTCGCGCTCGTAGGTATTTTCTATAGTAAATTCAATTTGTGCTGCTTTTGCATGTAGTGTAATGTGTACTTCATTCGCTTTTTCATCGAAATCGCTTAAATATTTAAAGGCATTTTCCACGAAAGGCATCAATAATAAAGGCGCGATTTTTGCATTTTCCAACTCATTTTCTACCACAAATTGTATATCGACATCATCACCTTTACGAATTTTCTCCATTGCCACATAATCTTCCAAATAACTGATTTCTTTCTCTAAATCAGTAAAATCCGCATTGCATTCATATAGCTGATAACGCAACAAATCCGAAAAACGCAAAAGACTATTCTTGGCTAAAGTATCATCCTGTCCTATCAAATGATACACGCTATTGATACCATTAAATAGAAAATGTGGATTGATTTGGGCTTTAAGGTATTGCAATTCTGCGGTCATTCGTTCATGTTCGAGTTGTTCATATTTTCGCTTATTTTTTGTGGCTTCTATAGGCAATATATAGGCAAAGGATAGTAAAAAATAAGC
>JAHDCQ010000111.1 GCA_020629845.1 Saprospiraceae bacterium
TATTTGTCTCAATAGGCGGATTGAAATCAAAGAAAATATTGGCGGTGTTTTCAATCGTTGTGCCTTCTTCCAAATCTGCTTTGGGTGAAATACGATAGGTCACAAAACCATGGCTAAGCGGCTCATTCGTAGTACTATCGGGCAGCAGAATATCACGGAAGGTAAATTCTACCAAGCCATCGGCATGTAAAAGCGTTTCGTGAGTATGACTTGCTAAAACTGGCTTGAAAGTCGTCCAATCCAGATTCGTATCCAAATAATCACGGATAATGACGGTGAAAGCGGTGTCGTTACCTGTATTTTGAAAACGCACGGTGTATTCCAATTGCTCCTCGAAAAGCGTATAATTCGCATCATATTCGCCTGCGCGATTGGGATAGACGAGTTTATCATTGGGGTCGTAGGCGCAGCGGATTTCGGAAGAAAAGTCGTAAGTGCTAGAAAGTTCTAAAACGCCTTGTTCATTTTCGATGTAGGATAAGCCTGTGAGTTGTATGCTATCGCCTATGAAGTCTGCGCCTGCAATTTCTAGTGTGAGATGCACTCTGTCATTTTGCGAAGCGATGAGTTCTGCATAGTTCCAAAGTAGGGTGTCGCCACGCACTTCATCAGGTTCTATTTCGGTGGAAATGAGCGTGACTAAATCATCCAATACGATACCATATTGCCCTTGACTTGGCACACAGCCGTCATTTTCTACGGATAGGATGAAAGGGACTGCAAAGCCGCAGCGCGTAGGGTGGGAGTTGATGCGGGCTTGGGTGTATTGGTAATCGGAGGCGAGTTGGAAACCGAAGTTGAGTTCGGTGGCGGTATTGCCGTCTATAGTGACGGTATAGCTGCTGGAGTCGGTGGTGAGTTGCCAGCAGTCGTTGGGGTGGGGGGTGATGGTGTAGGTGTTGTCTTCCAAAAAGAAGCGAAAGTTGCCATTTTTGTCACTGTATGAAGATAAAATATCGGGAGTAACTTCAAAGGATATATTCTTAAGTACATAGTCTTCTGTATCAAACAGTCCGTTTTCATTAAGATCATGGAATGATTTTCCAAAAATTGAAGCTTTTCCAAAAAAATTTTCTACCCAACCGATTGTATTAGGTAATTCAATATCACTTTTTACGAAAAAAACATCAGGATAGGTATCTCCATTAAAATCTGAAACTACAGCTTGACTTCCTTTAGTATTAGATATCAAATTTTTATCTGAAAATAATCCATCACCATAGTTTTCAATATACATCATATTAGCAGTAACAAACGACGATGACCCTAAAAAAATATCTAAATCTCCATCTAAGTCTAAATCTGTAGGAAGAATATAATGTAGAGTTAATCTTTCAATATAAGTAATAGGTATTTGAGAGAATTGATAATTCCCATCATTTCTCAACATCGTCAATGTGCCTCCGAAGCCTTCACCTTTAATGGCAATAGTCATGTCCATATCACCATCGTTATCAAAGTCTGCTACACTTAGTGTACCGTACGATGCAAAATCTTCTACTAGAACCACAGGACTATAAAAGTTTCCTGTTCCATCATTTTCTGCCCATCCAAAGGTAGATACATCATTTATGGTAAAAAAAGTAACTACATCTAAATCTCCATCAAAATCAAAGTCACAAACTTTTATAGGAAAACCAGAGCTACTAGAATGAGGCACTTGTGAGATTGGGTTTGGTACTGAAAACCCTCCCATACCATCATTTTTATACCAAAATACTCCTTCGCTTACTCGGAAAACGATATCTAGTATTTGATCGTTATCAATATCACAAACTTCAAGAAAGGTTATTTGATTAGATGGCGTACTTATAGCATTGCCTGCTGAAAAACTAAGATTCCCGTTGTTTTTATACCATTCAAGATTTCCATGATTGTGGTGAATAACAATATCCGTCATATTATCTCCATCTAAATCACCAGAAGATATAAGTCGGTGTTGATGAATATCATAATCTATGATATCTAAATCAATAGCATCACTGAAATTTCCATATCCATCGTTTATAAAAAATTTAATGCCAAGTAATTGACTTAGAATAATATCAAAATCCCCATCGTCATCCAAATCTGTTATATGCGAAAAAAATATTTTTTCTAAGTCTGAAGTTATAATATTTTCCCCAAACTGCCCCCAAACCAAAACAGGCAAACACCCCAACACGAAAAGCAAAAGATTTTTCATCGTCATAAATTTTAGGTTTAAAAAGAAAAACGCGCAGCTTCAAAGGTAAAGAAACTAAGCGTAAAAATCCTTTCGGGTAGAGTAGGTAAATACAACTTTTTGATGCAGACATTCTAGAGAGAAGCCACAATTGTATTCAAAAAAATGGCAAAGCAAGAACATGGAAACCGACTCAGTAATCCTGAATAACTATCAAGTGTTATTATCCAAAATGTCCTGAATGTCTTGTACAAGATGTGGCATATTATTATGAATGATTTGCCAAATTTCCTCGGCATCTACTCCAAAATAATTATGCGCTACAATATTACGAAGCCCTTTGATTTTTGTCCAAGGAATATGATTTTCTTGTGTTCTTATAGTATCACTTAACTTTGCTACTGCTTCGCCAATAATAACAAAATTCATCAATACCGCATCAAAGGTTTTTTCGTCGGCATAGAAGGTGTCGGCATCCGATATATTTGCTACAAATCGCCTGATTTTGTGATAGGCATCCAATATGGCAAGCAGATTTGCTTTATCTTTTTCAGACATAAATCGCAGATTGTAGAACTTGAGTTTTGAAATAGGGTTTGATATACTTTTCTCTGCATAAATCTACATCTCGGTTGAATTTTGCTTTAACAGTGGCTTTGAGTGCTGCTTTCTTTTCTGATAAATTGGGTGTATTTATCTGAAATTCTATAATTAAATCAATATCACTATTCTCCTTCGCTTCTCCTTTCGCGAAAGAACCAAAAAGCCCTAACTTCACTAACTTATAGTTGGTGAAAAAGTCTTCTTTTTGAGTTTTTAAATAGCTTATAATTTCTTCTTTCTTTAGCATATTTCAAAGTTAAGCTTTTTTAGGACACATCGCAAATAAAGCAGTCGAACCTCTTGGAGAAGCTCGACTGCTAAGGCGGCATTAACCCACCACAATATTAATCATACGCTTCGGCACTACGATAACTTTACGCACCGTCTTCCCTTCCGTCCATTTCTGAATCACAGGATTTGCCAAAGCCGCTTTTTCCAAGTCCTCCTTGCTCGTATCAGCCGAGAAAGAAGCCGTAGCGCGCTTTTTACCATTTATCGAAATCGGGTACTCAATGCTATCCTCTTTCAAATATTGCTCATCGAAAGTAGGGTAGGTCGCATCATGTACGCTGCCTTCGTGTCCGAGTAAGTGCCACAATTCCTCGGTAGTGTAAGGCGCGAAAGGAGCTAACAAAATCGTCAAAGGCTCTAGCACGGCACGTTTGTTGCACTTCAATTTGCGGAGGTCATTGCTGCACTCCATGAAGGCACTTACGCAAGTATTGAAGCTAAAGCGTTGGATGTCTTCTGTCACGCGCTTGATAGTGGCGTGTAGGACTTTCAATTCCTCCTTGCTCGGCGCATCTTCGCTGATGGTGAACGCATCTTTTTGGAAAAATAAATCCCAAAAACGACGCATGAATTTCGATACGCCACTGATACCCAAGGTGTTCCACGGCTTATGTGCTTCAATCGGGCCAAGGAACATTTCGTACATGCGGAACACATCTGCACCATATTCTGCCGCTACATCGTCTGGATTGATGACATTGAACTTACGCTTGGACATCTTACCCATCTCGGACTTCGTGTAGAATTTATTACTCCCTTCAGCAAGTACAAATTCGGAATCCTTATATTCAGATCGCCATTCCTTGTATTTTGCAATGCCTTCTGCACTTAAGTGAGAATGCTCTGCGCCATAATCACTCACAAAATCAATGTGAACTGGCATAGAAACCAAATCTTCATATTGATTTGCCAAGTCTGCACTAATATATTTGCCTGTTGATTTTTGATAATAGATCGTTTCTATCACCCCTTGTATCATCCCCTGATTGATAAGCTTTTTGAACGGCTCTTTAGTCGGTACTAAGCCATTGTCGTACAAGAATTTATGCCAAAAACGCGCATATAATAAGTGCGCCACCGCATGTTCCGTACCACCAATGTATAAGTCCACGTCTTGCCAATAATTGACGGCATCTTTACCTACAAATGCTTCATCATTATTGGCATCCATATAGCGCAAATAATACCACGATGAACCTGCTACGGCTGGCATGGTATCAGTCTCGCGGGTATAGCCATCAGGAAGATTTACCCAGCTCTTTAAGCGCGATAAAGGCGATTGTCCGTCCTTACTCGGCTTATAATCATCAGTGGCAGGCAATTCGACAGGTAAATTCTCTACAGGAATGCTTTCGGCATTGCCGTCGGCATCATAAATGATAGGAAATGGCTCGCCCCAATAGCGTTGGCGACTAAAACCCGCATCGCGCATTTTGTAGTTCACTTTCGCTGTACCAATGCCCATTTCTTCCACCTTAGCATTTACTGCCGCTATAGCATCTGGTACTTCCATACCCGTGATGAAGCCCGAATTGATGATTTTACCCACTTTATCACTCAAAGTCGCGCTTGGATAATCTGATTTATCAACTACATCAATAATTTCTAAGCCAAATTTCTCTGCGAAGCGTTGGTCGCGCTCATCATCACTTGGTACAGCCATGATAGCACCCGTGCCATAGCCAATCAACACATATTCCGCTATCCAAATCGGGATACGCTTCTTCGTAAATGGGTTGATGGCATACGAACCCGTAAACGCGCCCGTCACTTGCTTATCTGCCATGCGGTCAATTTCGGAACGCGCAGCTACATAGTCCAAATATTCGCCAATTTCTGCTTCTTGTTTTGGAGTGGTCAATTGCTCTACTAGCGGATGCTCTGGCGCAAGCACCATATACGTCGCTCCGAAAATGGTATCAGGGCGAGTGGTATAAATTTCAATTTTTTCCTCCGAATCCGTTACATCAAAAAACATCTGCGCGCCTGTGGAACGTCCTATCCAATTGCTTTGCATTGCTTTCAATGCTGATGACCAATCAATTGTTTCCAAGTCATATAACAAGCGGTCAGCGTAGGCAGTAATTCTTAGATTCCATTGCCACATCGCTTTCTGCACCACAGGGTAGCCGCCGCGTTCGGAAACGCCATCCTTTACTTGGTCATTTGCCAAAACGGTTGCCAATTCTTCGCACCAATTCACATAACCCACCGAGCGGTACGCCAAGCGATATTCCATCAAAATATCTTGCTGTTCTTTTTTGCTCATCGCATTCCACTCGGCTGCGGTGAAGGTGCCTTCATAAGTGGTAGCTGCTTGGACTTTTGTATTACCCGAATCCTCAAATTGTGCGGCTAAGTGTGCTATCGAAAGGGCTTTATCAATGCTTTGGTCATAGTAGTGGTTAAACAATTCCGTAAAAATCCATTGCGTCCATTTATAGTAGCTAGCATCGCAGGTTTTTACTTGTCTACTCCAATCAAAAGAGAAGCCCAATTTATCCAACTGCTCGCGGTAGCGTGCGGCATTTTTTTCCGTAGAAACGCCTGGTGCGATGCCCGTATCTAGTGCATACTGTTCCGCAGGCAAGCCAAAAGCATCGAAGCCCATTGGGTGCAATACATTGAAGCCCGTGAGTCTTTTGTAACGTGCATAAATGTCCGAAGCGATATAGCCGAGTGGGTGTCCTACGTGCAGACCCGCGCCCGAAGGGTAGGGGAACATATCCAGTACGTAAAACTTGGGTTTATCGCTCTCATTCGACACTTTGTAAGTGCCGTTTTCTTCCCAATACTGTTGCCACTTTTGCTCTATGGCTGTCGGATTGTATTGCATTTTTGAATGTTGTTTATGTAGAAGTCGAAGGTTTGATTGCTCCTTCGATTTGTTAAGTTCTCGAAAATTTGCGCGAAGATAGGCATTTGTAGAGCAAGTTACAATCTGTCAAAACACGCATCTAGGGAACAGAACAAAAAGGTATTAGTAAAAAATTCCTCACACGTCTGCTAAATTTTGCCCAGTAGGACTTAAAATTTAGTTCAAGATTATAAAATACTACTTTTTCGAGCTGATTATCATTGCTTTAGACAAATGACGAAAATACTTTTGGGCGAAAATAATACAACATGAAAATTTACTTGAAATTATTGCTGCCTTTATTTTTCTGGTATAATGCAGGGAATATAATCGCTCAAAATGTTCAAATTAATGCAGACCAAGCTCAACGAATCGGCGCACTTTTCGAAGAGTGGAATGACCCGAACTCGGCAGGGGTGTCCGTAGGGATTCTTTCAGGCAATCAAGTCATTTATCAAAAAAACGTAGGGAGTGCGAACCTAGCATGTGGCGCAATGGTGACACCCGATACCAAATTTCGACTAACGGGCATGTCCGCCCATTTTACTGCTTTTGCTGCACTGCTACTCGAAGAGCGTGGACAATTAAATTTGGACGATGACATTCGTAAGTACCTAGCTGACTTTCCCAAGTACGAACAGCCTATTCGTGTTCGGCATTTATTGAGTCATTCAAGCGGCTTGCCAGGCTATTGGCCTTTGAAGGAATTAGCAGGCTTTCGTACAAATGATGTTTTTACTGCCCAAGATGCAGCAGCTTTATACACACAGCAGTGGGAGTTGGGTAGTTTACCTGGGCAAGTGTTCGTTTATACTGGTACGGGCGCGAGTTTGTTGGCAAAGATTATTGCTAAAGTAGCGGGTAAATCCTTTAGCGCATTTATGCAGGATGAAATCTTCGCACCTTTGGGCATGCACGATACCCAATTTGTAGAAAAACCTAGCACTATAGAAGGTCTAGCAACTGCTTACACGCCCGATAAGCAAGTCCAATCGGTACAACACTTTGATGCAGGCGCGGCAGGCTTGGTGAGTACGGTGAATGACTTAATGAAGTGGTATAAAAATTTAGATACTGCTAAAGTAGGCTCTAAGCGGATGCTAGAAAAACTAGATACAAGCATTCAACTGGATAATGGCAGCTATGCCGATTGGCCGCGTGGTCGCACCACTTATGGGCAGCAATTTATGCACGAAGAGCGTGGTATCAATAAAATCTGGGATTCAGGAGCGATGGGTGGCTATGCGGCATCGGTCTTTCGTTTTCCATCCGAGCAACTCACTATTGTCGTTTTAAGCAATACAGGCATGACCTATAATGGCTATTTAGGTATGATGAGTGCCAATATTTTACTAGCTGATAGATTTGAAACAGCCGAAGCACCTGTAAATAAGAAATCCACCTATACAACATTGACAACAGCCCAAATCAAGGAGTTCGTGGGCGATTACTACAGCCCCGAAAGTTTTACTCAACGCCAAATCATACTGCGCGATGATACCTTGCGTTACTATCGCCCGAATTATGATAGTGAAAGTCCGCTTTTGCCACTTGCGCCTGATCTACTACACTTGCTCACCGATTATGATTATTATACCTTACACCTTGATAAATCAAGTGCAACTACTTATATCGACATACGTGTAGAAGACGAATCATACATTTATGAAAAATATGATAAAATAGACTATACCGAAGCGCAACTCCATGATTTCACTGGCATCTACTATTGCGATGCCTTGCAGAGTAGTTTTCACTTAGCGATCAAGGAGGGGATACTTATAGCATCGAATAAGCAACATGGTGATATCCCCTTAAGTACATTTAAAAAAAACCAATTCATAGGTGGTGCTAACTTTTTTAAATTGGTGACTTTTGTGCGAAACAAACAAGGAAAAATCATAGGATTTGATTTGTCACAAGAAGAGCTAAGTCAGATTCGATTTAGGAGGATATAATTGGTGCGACTCGATTCCTCCGCTCAGCTAGGGGTCGAGTCGAATTTATGCCCTAATCCGTAGCCCATCCATAAGGCAATGAATCATTTGATACTCCAATTCTACTGGACTAATATCTCGGTTTTTAGAGTACCATGAGTATAACCAATGTAAGGTGGAAAGTGTGGAAAAGAGCGCAATGTCGGTATTTACTTGCTTGAAGGAACCATCCTGAATACAGGCTTTGATGATATGTTTGAATTTTTCTTCATACGCTGTCCGAAGTTGGAGATATTCGCTTAATGCTGGCTCATTCAAATGCACCCATTCACTTGTAATAATAGATATTTTATCCGTATGTTTTACGCTTAAGCGGACATGTAGACGAATTAATTCCTCAAATTTTGCTATGTCACTTAATGAAGTGTTGTTAACATCCTCCATTCCTTTAGTGAAAAGATGGGCTATTATCATTAATGATTCCCGCAAAAGCTGCTGCTTATTTTGGATGTGATTATATAAACTAGCTGCTTCCACTCCCACTTCTTGAGCAATATCCCGCATAGAAGTACCTTTATATCCCTTTTTGCGAAATAGTTTTGCCGCACAATCCATAATTACCTCTTTTTTCGATTTATCCTGCATGATTTTTATTCTTTTAATAGCTCGTTTTTTTAGTAAACATAATTATTGTAACAATTTGTATGCAGTCCGTCAATCCGACTCTTTCGATAATTGTTTGCTCTCATAAGAAACGGCAAAATAGTACTATATATATTCTTGTAGTTATTGAGTGAAGGATAAAAAATATTTTGCCCATCCATAAGCCAAGTTAATAACTTTTATGTATTAACTGCTCTATAAATTCTTTTCCATGCCTGATTTTTTTAAAAAAGATTAACTAAATTACATTATGACTCTACTTTGTAAGGTGTTGATTTTCAGGTTTTTATTTGGGATTTGTATTCGATTCAGGTTTTATGTTTACTAAAGCTAGAGACTAGGACTCTTTTTTGTAAGTCTGAATTACCAATGTTTTAAGAATATTTTATAAATTTGCGATAATAGAGTACTTTTCTGTGTAACTGATAATTTTTAAATTAAAGAGACGTAAGACTAAGGTTTATTAAATTTTCCAATCCGATTACAACAACAAACAATAGGCACTAAACATAGCAAATAATTCTTCTACCTGTTATATGCTAGTTGTCTATTCATACTACATCTTCCCTTAGTCTAAATTATATTTCTCTCAAGCGTTTATAACTAATCATTACAAATCACGTCCTTAGTCAACTATTTTTTAGAATTAATTATCCAATTGTTTCCCATTAAGCATATATGAAATATTACATGCTAACCATTTACGAAAATCAATAAATAAAAAAGCAGTTTGCTATACAGCACAGCAACAACTATTGGTAGGCATAAGCATACAAATACACTTATGTTCATCCCATATATGATGAGAGTTAGAGTTCGTACGTATTGAGACCATAAGCGATTTTAAAGAGTACAGTTATCAAAGGATGAATTTTTGGAACGATTTTTTTACCAAACTAAATTAGCTGTTTTTCTTATGAAAAAAGTATTAACAGGCATCATGCTTGGAATTCTATTGCTTTTAGGAATAGGGCTTACGGGACAGCAGATATTGCAAGTGACATCCAATTCACTTCGACCATCTGCAAACCCAAATCCTATTACTATTGAGCGACCTGAAGTCACGCCACGACTTCATGTTCAAGAGGATGCGCCAAGCTCTGATACAGAAACAGAGGTGGCGGACAAAACATTTGATTTTTCTGCTAATGACCGTCCAGATTTAGCTAGAAAGCTCGATGATGAAATTAATCTGAATGGCTTTTCTTCTAATGGCGACACAGACAATGTGATTATCTCTAAGGAGAAAACTTCTAGTGGAAAAAGAGAAATTCGATTGCGTAATAGTCAAAACCATAGAAGAGCTGTGGCAGAGACGAAATCGAATTAAGATTTGTATTGAGTAGCGAAAGTCAAATTTTTCAAAAAAGTAAGGAATGAAAAAAATTACATACTTGGTATTAGCGGTATCCGTATTGTTCCTGTTCGGATATTCGCAGCAGCTTTCTGCACAATGTACCCAAGCTATGACACCTACTATTACTACTGCCGATGATCTTGGTGGTGGTACATTGAGGTTAAGCTGGGATGCGAATTGTGGAGCAAGAGCTGCTAACTCTATATGCGGACCTACCGATCCAAACTCTGTGATTTGGTATGTAGGCGTATACGGACAAAACTCCGTAGCTCCGAACGGGCTAGAAATGGAGTGTGGAACAGCTTTTACGGAAACATCTTGCCCAGGTAGCAATGGCTTACCTATCACCAATGGTGGTGACTATAATGGCATGTGCTTAGATCCTAAGGGCTCTACTTGTTTCAGTTCTGAATTTGGACAAGAAATTCCAAATGGTGGCCAGATTCATACACATCATATTTCTGGTGCTGATGCAGGTGGAGATGGTGGCTGGTGTGATGCTCCAACCAATTGGTTATTACCACTTTGTGAAGGGCAGTGTTACAATATTGTAATATGGGAGCTTATCATAGACCAACCAACTGGTACGGGACCTACTCCTGACCCATTCAATGGTAATACGTTACCATTTCCTGGTATAGATGAGAATGCAGCATGTGGCAATCTTGTTGTCTTGGATGAATCTCCAGCGAGTAATATCGTTCAGATTTGTATGTCTGGTAGCAATGGTGGTATCAATGCTCCAACACTATCTGTAACTTCTGATACAGGTACTTGTGTACCTGGTGGTACGGCTACATTTACGGGTACTTACTCTGGTCAGCCTTCTGATCCTAGTGATGACGGTATGGAGTGTGACCCTCAAGATATTGATGAAGCTATCGTAATTGATGAGACTACAGGTGCTGTAAATGGTACGATTGGTGCTACAGGTTCTGGCGACGCTGGTGACCTTAGCGTAGCGTTTACTGGCGGTGGTGGTAACTCTGGCAATGGTCAATTGCAATTGGGTGATCACGTAGTAGAGGTGAATTGTAGAGAAAGTCTTACGATCAACTTGGATACGCCAGTTGGGTGTAAAGGAGTGACGGATCAAAGTGTATTCATTGGTCAGGGAGATATTGATGGCATTTGCCCTGGTACACCAGGTACATCTACCAATGCGAAAGTATTCATGCAAATTAATGGTACACCAATTCCTGGTGTAGCAAATGAATTAGCTTATCCTGATTGTTTCGTAGAAACGGGCGGTGTAGGTACTTGTACTACCAACGCACCAATCGCGGGTACATACCCAGCCTCTTGGACAGCGAAGTTTGGTAACTTCATTGTTCCTGATGGACTAGGGCCTGGTTCCGATTGTGTAACGAACGTAGATGGTAATCCATTCGAAGGTGATGGAGCTTCTCCATTCGACTTTGATGGTGTAACTACGATGGACTTTGGTGATGGTATCACACGCCAAGTATCTACCCTTTGTGTGGTATATGCGGATCCATGTGATGGTTCTAAGTCAGCAACTTGTGTGAAGTTTATCTCGGATGCTTCTCCAATGACTGCTGCGGCACGCGCATGTCCAGTAACTTGTGCAGCAGGTCAAGGTACTACCAATGATGGTCGCATCATCGTGGAAAACCTAGCAGGTGGTTCTGCGGATGGTGACCAAGATGGAACAGATGACGCTGGTGCAGCAACTAGCCTTGCAAACTACACGCTTGCAGGTTCAGGTGGTGCTACCTTCACTTATAATGCAGGCGATGATGTATTCGAAGCAAATGGTCTTGCGCCTGGTATTTATACTGTAACAGTAACAGACGAAGCAGCAGAAGGCTGTGGCTCTGCTTGTGATATAGAATTTACGGTAGAAATAGAGGCACCTCTAGCAGGTAACTTGGTATCTACACCAGGTCCGCTACCAGCTTGTAGCGCCGACCAAGATTATACAGTAATGATGTCTGCTACCGAAGAGGTAGTAACACCAAATGGCGTATCTGCTGACTTTTCCGTAGCAGGTCCAGCTACTATGGATGGTAACAACTGTGGTGGTCAGATGCTTTGTAATATGGAAAACTGTAGTGGTGCTACTGCTACAGTAGATGAATTTACCACTACGGTTGCTGGTTTATTCGCAGGCTGTGCTAATGTACTCGGTACGAATACCATCAATGAGGTATGTATTGATTTAAGTGGACCAGCAGGTAGTTCATTAGCAGATTTGAGTAGAGTAGAATTATACGCACCAAATGGTGTATCTATTCAACTGTATAATGGAAACTGCCTTGGTGGTACTGGTTATGGTATAGGTTGTGCACTAAGTGACCATGCTGGTCAGCTTTGTTTCACGACGGGCGCTACAGCGCAACCAATTACAGGCGCAGGTACGTATGCACCAGAAGATCCATTTGCTGGTTTAGCAGGTGCTCCAGTAAATGGTATGTGGTCTATCGTATATACAGGTAACGAATGTTTCAATGGCTTCCCAGAAGCTACATTCAATAGTTTCTCTATCAACTTCAATGACCAAACATGTACAGATCAGCCAGCTAACTTGACGGCTTGTGATGGTGCACCAGTAGGTTTGCCAGCACCTAATGATATGGGAGCGGCAGGTTTGACATGGACACCAAACGCAAACGGTTCAGCTACACCAACATTAGCTGATTTGACATTCAACGATGCAGATAACTTAGACGTAACATTTACAGATCCAGCAGTAGACGATGTATCTGATACTTACTGCTTTACGGTAACTGGTTTCATCGCAGGTGCTAACTTCGCAGCTGATGGCTTAAGCCCAAGCTGTACCAACGGCGAGTGCTGTTTGATTGAAACAGAAGTATGTTTCACTACACAAGCATGTTTCGCTTGTCCAGATATAGTAGAACCAGAGGTGTTCGAATATTGGTTATGTGTGGATGATGACAATCCAACATCCTTGCCAACAGCAGAAGGCTTGAGCGCAATTTGTCAAGAATGTCCGCCAGAGCCAGCACCATTCTGCGCATTCGATCCTACTACCATGACCATTGAGGTAGAGTTCACAGGAGAGCATACTTGGGTATCAGATTTAGGTTTTTATTTAGAAGGCCCAAGCGGATGTGTATCGCCACTAATTGATTTAGCAACGAATCCTGGTAACGCAGGACTTGGTAGTACTTGTAATTCAGGAGATGACTTTAATGGTCTTATCTTCACGAATGCAGTAGTAGGTAATGACTTTGATAATTGTAGTGAGGCTACACCATTCTCAGGTGTTTATGACTCTTCTTATGGCATGCCTATCAATTGGGGAGCATTTACTGGTTGCAATATCTTTGAACAAGGTTGGTCAGTATATGTAGGAGACTGTATTAATGGTGACATGGGTCGATTGACGAATGCAGTGATTCGTATCGTAGAAAATGTACCAGGTGAAACTTGCCTTGCTGATTCAGGTGGTTCTGTGACTTATGATTCAGGTCCTATTGACTTTGCATTTGAAGATGGCAACTGTACACCAGCTACTGGTGCAGCTAACTTTATGGTACCAATTCCACCACCACCGCTTCCATTCGAAGCAGGCATTATTTGGTTGGAAGATACTAATAATGATGGTATGGGTGATACGCAAGTAGGTACAGGTGCAGTATTTGGTCCAACGGATAACACGCCTGGCGATTATACCTACTATGCAGTATGTTCATGTGATTATGATACAGATGGAATTTGTGACAGTGATCAAGTAGAAGTAGTATTCCACGTATACGAATCAGAGCCAGGTGTAGCAACACCAGATGCTCAAGTACTATGCTGTGATGAAACAGTTACTTGGACGAATATGATGTCAGCTTATGACGCTACCCTTGCAGGTGGCGACAGTCCTAAGCACGACTATGAATTAGGCTATGCTATTACTGCTGGCTCACAAAGTACAATAACGGATCAGGCATCTATTGATGCATTGCCTCCTTCACAAGTATTTATGGCAGATGCACCTAACGATGATACAGATGATGGCGCATCTTATACTACGGTTTGTATGGCTTGCCCAGTAGGTACTACTGGACCATTGGCAGCAGGTGTATACAGTATTACACCATTCTTATCAGTAGATGAACTACAAGTATGCGGTGCAATAGCTGATAACCGTACAGATATTGACCCACTTTCGATGGATATGCTACAAGCATACCAAAGCGATTATACAGCGGAAGGTAGCTTGAATAATATCGCAGTACCAGCATCTTCTGCAACAATTACTGTGGAGGTTTACAATATGTTGGCACCAAGTGATACAGGAGAAGGACCTATGGGAAGTGGCTGTGATTTAGACGACTACTTTGTAGATTTCTTCGTAAATGGTGTGAATGTAGCAACACTAGGGCCATTCCCAAGAACAGGAGTACCTGCTACGCACACTTTCACATTAGCAGATATTGGGCCATTAAACTCTAATGACAACTGGACGGCACAGGTAGCTGCAAATGGTACAGAAGGTAACGGTTGTGGAAATGCAGACGAAATCATTGATGATGGTTTCTTCTATGCAGACTATAGTGTTGATTACGTAATCAATTACGACCCAACATTCCCTGATTTAGGTGAAGGTTCAGCTTGTCCAGATGTAGGACAAACACCTACAGATTTTGTAGTGCTTGATCCAATCTGTGCAACTAGCACATGTGCATGTGATGTAACGAGCGATACCTATACAGTAGATGTAATGGTTAGCGGTGGTCTTGCAGGTTTAGATGGCACTACTTATGTAGATGCTGCAACAGGTATGACAGTAACTATTGCTGGTGATTATCAAATAGATGCACCAGGCGCGACAAGCGTGAATGGTATGGCTGGTACTACAGCAGTAGTAGATGGTACAATGACGGTAACAATTGAGTACCCAATCACAACACCATCTTACACAATTGATATCTTGAATTACGATGTGAATGCAGGCGCAATATTAGGCGCAGATGGTTGTCCATTCCAAATCACAGGCATGAAGCCAATTCCAGATGCGCCAACTCCAGTAATGGGTGAGGAAATTTGTGAAGGTGGTACACCAATGACTGGCTTAACAGCAACTTGTGGCGATTGCCCAGGAGCTGCTCCAAACAGTCCTTGTGTAGAAATGGGACCAATGACAGATGCAGGTCTTACAGGTGATATACCAGGTCAAAATCCAGCAGGTGGTATTAGTCCTAATTGGGGGCAAAACTTCACCTTTACATCAGGCTGTAGCGCAGATGCAGGCTCTGAACCAGATGCATCCATGGCTACAGTAACAGTAGATGTAACAGGCTACGATGCAGGGCCAGGCAATTTACTAGGCATTGGTTGTGCTGATGAGAATTTCTTTATCCTTGTTGTAGTGAATGGTGTCCTTTCTGTTGTAGATGGACCGTTTGCAGGACCAAATGCCTCTGGTACATACACAGAAGCTGACTTTGGTCAAGTAGATGATAATGATGTAATAGAAGTACTAGTAGGTACAAACTGCTTCAACGCTACTGTAGGTGGTGTATTGACGCAAGCAGAGTTTGGTGTTCATTGGAATGTAACATCAATTACTGCTGATATAGATATTACATTCCCTGCCGTACCAGTAATGGGAGGAGGCCCAGCTACCGTAACATGGTGGAATAATCCTACCAATGGTATGGGAACTCAGCAAGGCATGGGATCACCATTCATACCAACGGATGATGTAACTATGGCGGATTCAATGGGTACTTCAATACCTGTAGACTTTGACACACCAGGTACAT
>JAHDCQ010000527.1 GCA_020629845.1 Saprospiraceae bacterium
TACTTAATTGTAAAGGAATAGCAAAAATAGTTTTTCTAAGTTTAGATTAACGAGCGTACAGTCTGTTTTTTGTATAACAGGATGAAATCACCCTATTCCATCTCTCCTGTCCCTATGAGCGAAGCGAATGTTCTTTCCGCTCTCTTCTAAATAATTAAAAAATAACATAAAAAATAGTCTTATTATTTTTTTTATAATTTGTTAAGATTTAAGAAACAACTCATCTAATTTATGCGTAAGGTGTGTATTGCCTATATCAGGTAAGATAAAATAATGGAGTCATTTTGGAATAAATTTTAAAAAATGTAATATAATTCAATTTCTCTTTTGTAATTTTGACCTAATGATTCCCTATTGAAATCGCATAAAATGTTCAATGCTAAGTATTCAATGTTTTTTTGAATCTTAAAATTGGCATATTTCGTTTGCCTATGCAAGGGCAAAAAAGCTAATCTTCAAAGTTGTCAATAGTGCTTAATATATGTGTACTGTCATTAGTACTGTTGTTAATATTGATGAGTCTAGAGATTGGAAAAGGTTTTTGCATTAATAGCAAACAAGACTTGAAACGTGAGCAACTTTAGCGTGTTGATTAGGACGAAACAATAGTATTGATTTACATCTCTTCATCACCTACACTCACACATAACAAATTAGTAATCCGCAGTTGGTATGATCGCTACCGCTAAATACCCTTCTTTGCAGGTACGGAGATATTTGCCTAAATCGTTCAAGGTAACGACTTGGGCAGAACTGGAACCTCTACTAGAGGAGTTATTACACAGAGACATTCAGGACGCACGTGATTTAGAACGCTGGATTTTAGACAGAAACGAAGTAGAATCAGCAATAGCTGAAGATTTCGGCTGGCGATATATTCATCTTACCCGTGATACGAAAGATGAAAAAGCAGCAAAAGATTACGAGTATCTAGTTACTGAAATTTCTCCCAATACATCCATGTATGAGCATCAGCTCAATGTGAAGTTGATGGAATCTCCTTTCCTTCCCGAACTTGATAAAAGACGCTACTTTGTGTATTTGCGCGGTATTAGAAATGCTGTAGAATTATACCAAGAAGAAAATATAAATATAGCCACCAAAGTAAAAATTCATGCCAAAGAATACGGTAAGATTTTCGCGGAAATGGCGGTGGATATGGACGGCAAGCGTCTAACACTGCAGCAAGTACATACCATATTAGAAGAAACCAACCGTGAACGCCGAGAGCAAGCCTACCGCAAATCGTATGCGCGCATGGGCGAAGATGCCAAGCAGCTAGATAATGTATTTGATAATCTAGTGGAGTTAAGGCACAAAATCGCCTTAAATGCTGGCTTTGATAATTATCGAGATTTCAAATTCAAATCCTTAGGTCGTTTTGACTATACTGTAGAAGATTGCTTTGATTTTCACGAAGCTATCCGAGAGGAAATAGTGCCAATTCTGTCGACGATGTATGAGCGCAGAAAAGCAGCACTAGAGGTAACGGAACTTCGCCCCTGGGATTTAAATGTAGATATATCAGGTAGAGCCCCGCTTTCTCCTTTCGAGAGTATTGATGACTTAGTACATAAGTCTGCCAAAACGCTTTCTGCCCTTGAGCCTTTCTTTGGGGATTGCTTGAAAATCATGCGCCGTATGGGGCATTTGGATTTAGGCACTCGCGAGGGGAAACGCCCCGGCGGATACAATATGCCCTTAGCGGTTACAGGTGTGCCGTTCATTTTTATGAATGCTGCCAATTCTGTAAGTGATATGCGGACGTTGATGCATGAAAGTGGGCATGCAGTGCATTCTTTCTTGACGAGAGAGTACAAAATAGTGGCGAGTAAGCGACCACCTTCGGAAGTAGCAGAGTTAGCTGCCATGACGATGGAGTTGCTTACCTTGGATTATTGGAAGAACTTCTTTGAGGAAGCCGAAGATTTGCGAAGAGCAAAAATATGGCTGCTCGAAAATATCTTGCAACTCCTTCCCTGGATTGCTACTATTGATAAATTCCAGCATTGGATATATACCCATCCTGAACATACCCAAGAGGAACGTCGCCTAGCTTGGTTGGCGATTACGGGGGAATTTACCCCTAGCACGATGGAGCGCGACGACCTAGAAGATTGCACCAGCCATGCTTGGCATCGGCAGTTGCATATCTATGAGGTGCCATTTTATTATATAGAGTATGGTATGGCGCAACTAGGTGCGATAGCGATCTGGAAACGCTATTGTGAAGTAGGTCGCCAAGCAGTAGAAGATTATATTCATGCCTTGAAACTCGGCTATTCTCGTCCGATAAAAGAAGTCTACCAGACCGCAGGTATTGAGTTTAATTTTTCTAAAGACTATGTAAAAGGCTTGGCTCAATTTATTCAAGAAGAATTATCTAAGCTCTATAAAGATTAAGGGCGCAGGTAAGCTTATTCCTCCTCCCATGTTTTTTGAAGGGCAGCTATATCTGCTAAAAGTTTAGC
>JAHDCQ010000528.1 GCA_020629845.1 Saprospiraceae bacterium
CCTTCACCACACTCCCTCGCTTCATCACAAAATCCACTGTTTGCAGAATATTAATCCGCCGCAACACATCGCCTTTTACCGCTATAATATCCGCGTATTTTCCTTCCGTTATCGTACCCACCTTATCATCCACGTCCATCGCTACGGACGGCCAGTAGGTAGCGGCACGAATGCTATACATAGGGTCAATGCCAAAACCATCTATCAAGCGGTCACCTACAAGTGCCTTTACATCAGAGGATTGTGCCACACAGATATAAGGAATACACAAAAAGAGTAACAATAACTGCTGCATATCGTACAGCTTTGGTAATAGCCCTAATGATATTGTATTTAGGGGAATAATTTACTCAAGCGCAATTTTTTCAGCTTGCGTATCGTATATTTAGCGAACAATTGACTCGATTATCCATTAATTTGAACATATCAAAATCTTTATCCATGAAGTACTTGTACTACAGCGTACTCACGTTATTTATTTGCGGATTTTTAGGACTCCAACTCCAAGCTCAAACTACCGTTCGACTCGTTCCATCACAAGACAATACGCTCTACGAAAATGCGGAAGCAGAGGTCAGTAATGGGCAGGGTATTCATATCAAGTCTTCGCGCACCAATGAAGGCTTACTACGTCGCGGCTTGATGCAGTTCGACCTATCAAGCATTCCAAGCGATGCCACTATACAAAGCGTAGCATTGACTATGAACGTCACGAAGACAAGAGGGGGAGAAGAAGCCGTGCGACTCTTTCGGGTATCGCAAGCTTGGGGCGAAGGAGCATCGGAAGCAGAAGGTGAAGGCGGACAAGGCGCACCAGCACAAGCAGGCGATGCCACTTGGAATTTTGCCATCTATCCTGATGTACGTTGGGAAAGAGCAGGCGGCGACTTTGAAGCACGGGCAAGCGCGACTACGATGGTCAATGAACTGGGCATGTACACTTGGTCAGATGATGACTTGGTAGCTGATGTACAGAACTGGCTCGCCAATCCAGAGAGCAATTTCGGTTGGGGCATTCTTTCGCAGGCATCCAGAGCGCGTTTATCGAAGCGGTATGCCTCTAGAGAAAGTAATACACCGCCAAATTTAGTGATTACCTATACTACTGCGGGAGAAGAAGAAGAAGTAATTGATTTGGAACTAAGTTTGGATGTTGAAAATCCAGAATTACCAAAATTTACTGCACAAAATGCCACCTTAACCTTGACCAATACAGGCAATAGTACTGCTACAGGCGTAGCGGTGAGCTTTGGACTACCACAAGGGGAAGTCGTACTAGTCGGTGGTACTACGCCAGAAACGTCGCGTGGTACTTACAATGCCTTCGATGGCATGTGGACGGTAGGCACACTAGAAGCAGGCGCGACAGCGACTTTACAAATACAATTATTCCCATTGTCGGATGCTTATGAGCCATATGCACAAGTAACAGCGGCTGACCAACGCGACGCAGATTCTGAGCCAGGTAATGGTGATTGTTGCTACGAATCGGAAGATGATGAGGCAAGCTTGTTGGGAATGGAGGAAGAATTTTGTGATTTGTTGAGTGTCATTGATTTGCCTGATGATATTTGCCAAATGTGCCTAGATGAAATTGCTATTTATAGATGGAATGATGAATTGTATTATGTAGAATTAGATGGGCCGAACAATCCTTGCACCGATGCTTTAACCCGTGTATTGGACTGCGAGGGGAATGAAATATGTCGCGATGGTGGCTTTGCGGGTTTTCGTGAGTGCGAACGTAGTGGCTTCTTTGACGAGGCGGTAAAAGTGGAGACCATTGCTCGCTGTGAACTATCAGAAAATATAGATTTAAGCTTAAGTCTTAGTTCGGACAATTCAGATATTCGCCAGTGGGAGAGTGGTAATTTTACCCTATCTGTTACAAATAATAGTCGCGTAGATGCTACGGGCGTAACAGTAGATTTTGCACTAAACCCTGACGAAGTAGTACAAGTAGGTGGCTCAGAGATACGTGCAAGTATGGGCGACTACAATAACTTCGATGGCGTATGGAAAGGCATTGATGTAGCAGCAGGCGAAAGCGTGAAATTGACGATTGCCCTTTTCAGCAAGGTATCATCACTACAACTCTATGCACAAATAGCAACGGCTGATCAGGCAGATAGTGACTCTACGCCAGGCAACGGTAGTTGCTGTAGCAGCAATGAGGATGATGAAGTAGTATTCACGAGCAGCAACGAAGGGCGTAATTATCTAGTAGATGGCACAAGCCCTACGCTTAACAAGATTTTTCCTAACCCAATAAAGGATGTGTTGCATATTGAATTGACACAAGAGCGCACAGCTTATCAAATCCTTGATTTAACAGGACGCGTGTTGCAAGCAGGACAATTGAGCTATAGTAATCAATTGCCACTTTCTGATTTAGCAGCAGGTGTATACATACTAAAAATGGAGCAAGCAGCACCTATTCGCTTAGTGAAGCAGTA
>JAHDCQ010000529.1 GCA_020629845.1 Saprospiraceae bacterium
TCGTAGACTATTTCTACCTTCAAAAGATTCAATTATTGAGGCACTAGGGTGAAAAGTGTGGGTACGCTCAACTAGATTCAATCAATTCAGAGTAAATCTTCTGTTTTGTGCGTATTCACTCCAATGGAACGCGTTCCATTGGGAGAAAAAAAGAATGACCTTCACTTTTCACTGTAGTGCCATTATTGATTTGTGAAATATACAATAAATGGCAGAAAATAAAAGAAATTACTGGGGCTGGGGCTATGCCGATTTCCCTTTCCCACAGGACATTTTGGAACGCTATAAAATACTACTCAAAGGCTTATTTCAAATCCAAGAATTTGAACAGCATCCAACTATAGCGGTAGATGATTTGCAATTAAGAAAACCACGTTTTAGACTGCCAACTCCGCTCGCAGCTATTTGTTCTGCCAGTAATTTTGATAGAGCAAGCCACTCCTACGGCAAAGCCTTTCGAGATGTGTGGCGCGGACTTCATGGATATTTTCCCAATCCTCCCGATTATGTCGCCTTCCCGAAAACAGAAGAAGATATTGTGCGATTAATGCAGTTTGCTACCCAACATGCCATTTCGCTTGTACCTGTAGGCGGCGGCAGTAGTGTTTGTGGCGGCATTGAACCTACCGAAAACGCCCACTATGCTGGCGTGATTTCCATCAATATGAAACACTTCAATCAGGTCTTGGAAATTGATATTGCCTCACGTGCAGCACACATACAAGCAGGCATATACGGGCCAGCTTTGGAAACGGCCTTGAAATCACATGACTACAGCCTTCGGCACTATCCGCAAAGTTTTGAGTTTTCCACCTTAGGTGGCTGGATTGCGACACGTTCGGGTGGACATTTTGCTACACTTTACACCCATATTGATGAGTTTGTACAAAGTGTCAACATGGTCACGCCAATGGGCAAATTGGAAACGCGACGATTGCCTGGTTCAGGTGCCGGCCCAAGCGAAGAGCGATTGTTTACAGGTTCGGAAGGTATTTTAGGTATCATCACCTCTGCTTGGATGCGTCTACAAGATATTCCAAAATACAAAAAAACGATTACCGTTGCTTTTCCTACTTTTGAAGCAGGCGCAGAAGCTGCGCGAACCTTAGCACAATCAGGCTTACACCCAAGCAATGCTCGACTCATAGATGCTATGGAAGCATTCAGTAATGGCTTAGGCGACGGGCAATCCGCTGTGCTGATTTTGGGTTTTGAATCGCACCAACGAGCAGTAGATTATTATATCCAAGAAGCCCTATCGCTTTGCAAAGCACATGCTGGAACATGGGATGAAAAACGTTTGAAAGAAAATACGCGCAGCAGCAAAGGCGACGCTTGGAAAAAGTCCTTCTTGCTTGCGCCTTACCTCCGCGATGAAATTATAAAGTTAGGCATGGTGGTGGAAACCTTTGAGACGGCAATTACTTGGCAACAATTCCCTGATTTTTATAAGAACGTGCGGCAAGCGGCTCAAGAAGCAATCCATAAACATTGTGGTATGGGAACAATTACTTGTCGCTTTACGCATATTTACCCCGATGGGCCTGCGCCTTATTTTACGATAATTGCCAAAGGCGAGCAAGGCAAACAATTGGAACAATGGGACAGTATCAAAGCTGCCGTCTCGCAAGCCATTATTGATAATGGTGGCACGATTACGCATCATCATGCGGTAGGGAAGGATCATCGTCCTTATTATACACAGCAACATACACCGCTCTTTGGCGAGATGCTTAAGGCTGCCAAACAAAGCGTTGATCCGAAATGGATTATGAACCCTGGGGTTTTGCTGGAGGAGCTTGAATAATTTGCAGTCCTATCGGTTTACGAGTTTGTTTGCTCAATAAATCCGAACGATACTTCATAATATTGTAAGCACAGCATAAGTATTTTTAAATCAAAAAAATCATCATGACAACTACAAATAAAATTATAAGTCAGTTTGATGACATTACAACAGAAAGGATAATCGAATACTCTAAAAATTTAGGTAGAGAATATTTGTATTCAAAAAAACCAAAAGAGATATTAAAGACAGAGTATCAATACGGTCAAACAATCATTTTGAAAGGTGAAGAAAAAGAGTACAGAGGTTTAATGGGGTTTTGGCTTTCATCACAAGCTTGGTATTCAGATGGAGAAGATAGCGCGTACGCTTCTTTACATTTTGATGATTTAACCTCTTATAATGATTGGCAGTTGGATATAAATCGGATTGGAGTTTGTAAGAAACTACAATCAGATAAATTAAGTAGGGTATGCAAGCATATAAACCACTTTTTTAGTTTTCTGGAAGTAAAGTAGGCTCTAGAAATGGATTCTAATTGGAATAATTATAAAGTCTTATTTACGGATAATAGCAGCTATTACCTATACTATTTTTGGACAGGAGAATAGTCTTTTCAAAAAAACTCAACTTGCAAAGCGTATAAATTAGTTCAAGGCAGATGTAAT
>JAHDCQ010000112.1:0-4369 GCA_020629845.1 Saprospiraceae bacterium
ATTCAATCATTCAAAATTCACTCATTAAGTCTTGATTACTTCGTCCGTTCTTTTCCTTTTTTACTCATTGCCATACCTTTTCGCCGCTTCATCGTCTTGATGAAATCAACATGCCGAAAGCGCAAAGCTGACCAATCCGCATCGATCGCTACTTGGCGTACGCCTTCAAAACCTCTATCCCCAAGTGCTTGCCAGCCATCGGTATCTCGACTAATTTCGGACTTGTATTTTTTAGAAGATTTCTTGATGTAGGCGTACCAAAGTGTCGCATCGGCTACCAAATGCTCATCTAATTGCTGGGCGAAGGTGTTTATATCTTCGTTTCCATACACAAAAACAAGAATGAAATCATACTTTGTGTCAGCATCCACACTAGTGTCCACAGGCACAAGTCGCTCTAAATCTGCTAAATGAGATGCAAACTCAGCAGGCGCGTTAAGTACTAATGCTGCTTGCTGTTCCTTAAAATTGAGCTTTTTGAATAATGCTGTTACCATATGAATACAACCATTGAATTAAGCGTTCATGAACGCCAAATCGTACTACATTTCAATTCAAATGAACTAAAATTTCTACCTAAAGATACTGCTTTTATCGCAATTTGTAATCAGATAAAAGACTTAGATAAAGTGATTTTAGACGAACTCTTTCAGCAAGTCAATATTCCTGTCCAAAGCTGCGCGATTAATAAAAAAATCAGGCTTAAAAATCTAGCACAAGCTACTGAACAACAAGTACTTGCTCTAAGTATTCCATTTCACCCTGCTACCCTTCGCGGCATTCGAAAAAGTAAGCAAGTACGTGCTATAATAAAACACTTAAAAGCACAGCAAGTTGCGCTTGTGCCTATCCATTTGGTGCTCGAAGAAGTCAAGACTTTGCAAGCCGCCAAACTCAAGCAAAACTTCCAAAAAACGCCTATTCGTATCAGTGCGCGGATTGGCAAAGCTATATCGGTACAGCAGCAAGCGAGTTTTGAAAATAGTCGTCAATTTCGGAAGTTTATACAGTCTAAAATTTATGCTTTAGGCACGAATTTAGAAGTCTCGCCAAAGCTCTTTCGTCCGCTAAAATTGCGAAAAAAAGAAGCACAATTAGCTCCTATCACGCCCGCTATAGCAAAGGATTTAATACAAGCAGAAATCAAGCAATTACGTTATCAAAACTTAATCGCTTCACGCGCAAATTTTGATATTTTAGTAGCCGATGCGACCGAAATACCGAACAGCTTACAAGAAATAGGGCGGCTGCGCGAGCTGACTTTCCGCGAAGTAGGCGAAGGCACAGGCAAAGCCATTGACTTGGATGAATATGACCTCTATTACAAGCAGCTCATTATATGGGACCGAGACGCACAGCGCATCGTGGGTGGCTATCGCATGGGCGAAGGCGATAAAATTTTCCGAAAATATGGCGTAGAAGGCTTCTACATTCATAGCCTTTTCAAAATCAAAAAAGGCTTTTATCCCATTATGCAAAAGTCTATAGAGTTGGGGCGTTCCTATATTGTTCCTGACTATCAGAAGCAACGTTTGCCTTTATTTTTGCTTTGGAAAGGCATTCTGTTTTTTCTATTGCGGCATCCACAATATGAGTATTTGTACGGCCCGATGAGTATCAGTAAATACTATTCGGATATATCGAAAGGTTTGATAGTGGCTTTTGTAAAGAAATACTATTTCAATGATGAATTGGCGCAATATTTAAAAGCTCGAAATCCATTTCAATTCAAATCGCGGGTAGTAGATATGGACGCGCTCCTACAAAACTTAGACAACAAGGTGCGCTCCCTAGATAGCTTCGTGGAAGATGTCGAACCGAATCATTTTCGCATTCCAGTATTGCTAAAGCAGTATCTAAAGCTGAATGCCCGTTTCATCAGTTTCAATGTAGACCCCAACTTTTCGGATGTATTGGATGGATTTATTTTGCTAAATTTGAAAGATGTTCCGTATTCCGTTATCGAAAATCTGCAAAAAGAGGCTTAATGATAAAAACGCTTATTCAGCATCCGCCTAGTCGCGCCATTAGTTTAGCCTTTGCTATTCTGAGTATTATATTCGGCAGTTGGGTCACACGCATTCCAGAAGTGAAAGCCAAACTCGCCCTCTCCGAATCGGAACTTGGGCTTGCACTGTTGGGCATTTCCATCGGTGGCTTAGTGATGATGCCGCTTACGCCATTACTTATGCAACGCTTCGGCACAGGACGGATGCTTACAGCAAGTGCCTTAGGAATTTGCTTCACGCCACTGCTCCTACTCCTTGCTCCAGATTTTTGGTGGCTCATAGTCGCAGCCATCCTATTTGGTATGATTAATGGCACTTTGGACGTAGTGATGAATGCAGCAGCCGCTATCGTGGAACAAGAAGATAAGGTCATCATCATGTCCTCCTGTCATGGCATGTTTAGCTTAGGTGGCATGATAGGTGCGCTGCTCGGCAGTTTACTCATAGGCTTGGAAGTGGATGCACTTTGGCATCTTGGGATAGTCGGAGGGCTATTATTTGTGCTTGCGCTTGTACTTAGCCCACAATTCCACCAACTGCCTGAAGCCGTAGCAGAAGAAGAGGGCTTTGCGCTACCTACACGCCCTATTTTAGGTTTAGCCATTATCGGATTCTGTATTATGCTAGGCGAAGGCGCGATAGCCGATTGGAGTGCTTTATACCTTAAAGAAGTGCTAAATAGTAATCCTTTCCTTATCGGATTAGGCTTTGCGGGCTTCAACCTCACGATGATGATTGGACGTTTTTATGGCGATACTATTGTGCCTAAAGTTGGAGCAAGCAAAGTGGTACGTTATGGGAGTCTCATCGGAGGTGCAGGTATTGCCTTAGCGATTATTGCCCCCAATCCTATCATTGCTATTTTAGGCTTTATATTGGTGGGTGTTGGATTTGCCTGTATTGTCCCCATTTTATTTCGGGCAGCAGCGAATGTGGAAGGTATTCCAGCAGGTATTGGAGTGGCATCGGTGACGACGACGGGCATGTTGGGTTTTCTAATTGGCCCGCCTTTGATAGGATTCATTGCAGATGGCTTTGGCTTGAAAATTGGTTTAAGTCTAGTTCTTGTGCTAAGTTTGATTGCGTTTTTAGCGTCGCAGCGTATTAAGTTTTGATTATTTTCGGCTTTTCAAACATTTTAGCGGAAATCCTTTCATTTCAATGGAACGTGTTCCATTGGAGTAAGAAAAAATAACGACCTACACTTTTCACCCTAGTACCTAAAAGTCTTTGTTCCGCTAAAATATTCCATGAGTCTTATTTTCTTTCTCGTAAAAAAGAATGGAGGTAAAAGTCGAGCTTTTTTAAAAAGCTCGACTTTTGCGAAGACTCTAATCCTACGAATTCTGAAACATAACAAACAATAGCACCAACAATACGGCCACCGTAATGCCTACACCCATCCAAAATTTACGTGCGCTTTCTTCTTCGCGTTTTTCGATTTTCTTTTTTCGTCTAGATTTTGCCATATTCTTTCGAGCAGTTAAAGGATTTTATAAAATATAATTCCGAAATATATCGAAATTACGGTTTTTTAGAGCAATTTTCTAAAAATTTTGTTCATAAAATTCCACAACCCGCTCATCGGTGCGAATATCTTGCATACGGAGTCGCTTACGCAACACAATTCCTTCTAGGGTTCGGCAGCGACTCAGAGCGACATAAGTTTGTCCATGCTCGAACGCGCCCTTGCCTAAATCAATGATAACTTTATCAAAAGTCTTGCCCTGTGATTTATGAATGGTAATCGCCCAAGCGAGTTTTAGCGGGTATTGCGAGAACGTGCCTGCTACTTCGGTTTTGATATTTTCGCTGTTGGCTTCATCGGCTTGATACTTTAAAATTTCCCAATCTAAGCGTTCCACTTCGATGTATTTGCCTTCGCCACTCCCCTCCTCTACCAGCACCGTGATAGCGTTTTCTTCCAGCTTTACCACTTTTCCAATCGTACCGTTCACAAAGCGACGATCAGGGTCGTTTTTCACAAACATGACTTGCGAATTGAGCTTGAGTTGTAAGGCTTGCTCCGTAGGATAAAGGCGTGGATCAAAACTACCTGTAACCGTAGCTAGGAAAGTAAAAGTGGGCAATGGTATTTTGGATAATTCGGCAGTATTGATGCGATTTACGGTCGCATTTCTGGCAGAAAGGGTGATATAAAACTCTTTAGCATCGAAATTGGGTAAATAGCGTTCATTCAAATCATCTAAGTCATCTCGATCTATTTGATTGGTACGTACCGCATCCAACAGACGCACAAAATAACGCGCCTCTTGCCGATAGACCTTTTTCAATTCCAGCATTTCCATCGAAAAGGAATTGAATACCAGTGCAGAAAAGAAATAGGGACTTTCGTAATG
>JAHDCQ010000112.1:4469-15486 GCA_020629845.1 Saprospiraceae bacterium
CCAGCACGCCCTGTAATGAACAAACTGGCATTGGTTTTCTCTATTAAATCCAATGCGTACTTGAAATCTCCATTAAGTTCGAGCGGCTGTTTTGTCATTGATATGTAGTATTAGGTACAAGGTATTAAGTATTAAGTAAAATCGAAAATTCTGGCAATATTTCGTCCTATCCAAATAGCTTGTACGTAATACTTCGACATTAGATTTCTTTCACTAAGAACACATAAACTGGAAAGTGGTCGCTATAACCTCCCAAATACGCCCCGCCTGCATGCGTACGTAGCGGATAGCCTTTGAAGCGTCCCGTTTTTTGCATCATAAATTCCTTTTGGAAAATATGGGTTTTGTAATAGTTGAAGCCCTCATCGGGACTTAAGAAGCCTTCGGAAAGGATAATTTGGTCGAATAGACTCCAGGCATCGCGGTAGGCTAATGTGCCATAGCCTTTTTTGTAAAGGTCTTCCATCGGGTTGTATAAACCGCCTTTCTCTACTTTTTCTACTTTGCGTTCGCAATCCAATATTTTCTTGACGCTCGTATTCACAGGGTCATCATTCAAGTCGCCCATAATGAGGACTTTTGCATCAGGATTGGCTTGGGTCAAGGAATCTACAATACCTTTACAAACAGTCGCGCCTGCCTCGCGGAGTGCACGAGTTGCTTGCTCACCGCCACGTCGAGATGGCCAGTGATTGACCAAAATGTGCAAAGGTTCACCATCATATAAACCTGACACAAACAGAATATCACGAGTGAAAATACGACTAGAGTCGCTCGCATAAATCATCAAAGGGACGGCACGGCTGCTGGTGACTTTATAATATTTTGGCTGATACAACAAGGCTACATCTATGCCCCGTTTATCAGGCGAATCGTAATGCACAATTTCATAGCCACGCTTTGCAAGTTTTGGGTGCTTGGCTACATCTTCTAGTACTTTGCGGTTTTCAACTTCTGCTGCACCAAGTATGGAAACTCCATCTGGCGAAAGTTCTGTACCGAGTTGCGACACCACCTCTGCCATACGGTCTATCTTGCTTTCGTACAGTTCTGGAGTCCATGCCTTTGAGCCTTCGGGTGTGTATTCTTCATCACGAATCGCAGGGTCATCTTCCGTATCGAAGAGGTTTTCAAAATTATAAAAGCCTATGCAGCCTACTTTGTATTGCTGCGCTGTAGTAAGACTTGCGGTAAATAGAAAAAGGAAAAAGAGTTGATATTTCATTTTTATCGAATAGATGTGAGACTTATCTCTCACATTGCCTACAAAATTAACTTCTTTGTCTCCTAAAGTGGTGAATCAATAGTCGAAATTAACCATTATTTAAACCAACTCGAATACAATAAATAGTTATTCGCAATGCGATGCACGCTATCCTTGAATTGTTCGGCACTTAGGGCTTTTACTTTTTTTGCGGGTACACCTGCGTAAATATAGCCTGATTCTAAATGGGCATTTTCCAGCACCACCGCGCCTGCTGCAATGAGGACATTTTCTTCTACTACCGCATGATCCATCACTATTGCGCCCATACCCACCAGCACATTATCCTTAATGGTACAGCCATGCACGATGGCACGATGCCCGATAGAAACGTTGTTGCCGATTTCTGTGGCGGCGCGCTCATAGGTACAATGAATGATTGCACCATCTTGCACATTTACTTTATTTCCTATACGAATTGCATTCACATCACCTCGTATGACGCTATGAAACCACACGCTGCAATCGTTCCCCATTTCCACATCGCCTACAATGACGGCATTTTCTGCTAAGAAGCAATTGTCGCCCATGCTTGGCGTGTATCCGCGTACTGTCTTGATAAGTGCCATATTTCCCTATGTTTTAGGGAAGCGATGATAGGGAAAAAGTGAGGTTTGGGCAAATTTGAGATATAGGAATTAGGTATACATGAGATAACAGGCGAACTAAAGTCGCCTGCTATCCAAATAATTTTAATTTCTATCGGTCGATATTCAAAGAAGTGGAAACGCTATTACCACTTGATTTGATTTTTACCTCGTCTCCAGCTTCCAATTCGTATTCCAGCATAGATTCTACTAATGCTTTATACTTTTGAAACACATTACTAGCTTGTTTTTCGCCATTGATTTCAAGGCTAGTATCCGTAAGCTGAAATTTATACTTTTTAGCATTTTTAATAATGCCATCCGCTACTAATGCTGAGCCAATAGCACTTTTCAATTTCCCTATATCATTATGATGGGCTTTCTCCATTTCTAAGTGCAATTCACGCATTTCCTCATGGCGTTCGCGCATTTCTGCTTGTGCCTCCTTCATGCGTTCTTGTGCTTCTTCCATCTGTACTTTATACGCTGCTTTCATTTCCTCGTACTGCTCTTTATGATGCGCTCTACGTTCTTCATTCATAGCTTGCATACGCTCGCGTTCTTCCGCTAAACGCTCGCGCGCTTCTTCCAAGCGTGCGCGATGTTCCTCTTGAAATTCTTCGCGAAATTCAGCCATGCGTTCGCGTTCTTCTGCCAAACGCTCACGTGCTTCTTCCATACGCTCTCTATCAGCAGCAGGCAATGAATCCATATCAAAATGGAAGGCATTTTCACCAAAACTAAAATCAATATTTTCAAAAGCACTCAAGTCAGGTAACTCTATATTATCAAAGTCATCCAGCACTATAGCTAAATCCTCTGTTGCAAAATCAAGCGCTATTCCTGCATCGTCGAAGCCTGCTATGGCAAGATCAAACGCATTATCATCTATCTCAAACAAAGTAGCATCAGCATTACTAAAAGATATGTCTTCATCCGTCTCAAAAAGTATGCTAGAACCTTTATTTTCTTTTATAATAGTTTTACCATTTAGCTTACAACTCCCTTTATGTAAAAAGAAAATACGCTCGCCTTCTTTAGCTGTCTCTTCGATGGTCATAGTACCTTTAAAAGTTAAGTCATCATTTTCATTAATCTTTATTATGGTAGGCTCTTTTTCTCCTTTCTTAAAAACACGCAAATACACATTGCCTCCCTCATCTATTCGCTTTTCAATGCGTGTCTTTTCCTTACCAAAACTCGGTGGAGCTGGCGGCGCAGGAGGTGCAGGTGGTGGTGGCGGTGCAATACCATCTATGTTAGGTAGTGCAGGCGGAGCTGGAGGCGCAGGCGGAACGGGAGGTACTGGAACATCCTCCAATAATTGTATTACATAATCCTCGTAGTCTGCAAATTCTTCTTCTGGAATGGCTTTGCCGTCAATCTTTAAGGACTTAATCACACCATCCTTAATTTTCACAGCAACATTTTCATCATCATCCTTGAGTTGAATATTTGCAGTGCCTTTCATATTCGGAATGGTATCCCTAAAAGAGCGAATGCTAGGTGCTGTTTCCGATGCGGATGACACTAAAGATACAGGCATTTCATCCAATATGCGTACTACATAATTGCCATAATGCTTCAGCTCTGTTGCGGGAACGGCTGTGCCGTCAATTTTTAACGACTCGACCATTCCATCTTCCATTTTTAGATGGAATGTTTTGCCTTCCTTTTCGCCTGTTAAGTCGCAAGTTACTTTTGGAAGTGCGTCTGAAAGTTCAAAATGCTCTGTTGTTTCTGTTTCAATCGGTGATGCTGCCTCTGTTTGCCAAATAGTAGTAGCCGAATAAAAACACAAGGCTAATAACAGCAAACCAGTGGCTGTCAATTTTTCCATAATACTAGATTTAGATTGCGGGTGATTTAATATGCGCTGCACGCGCTGTAATAATTGTTTTTTATGTCCAAAAAGTGCTAAAGCAAGCTGCGGCATACGGCTTTGTTCTAGTTCTTGTAAATGCACTAAGGATTTGGCATAAGTCAGCGAATCGCCACAGATTTGTAGAGCCAAATCATCGCAGCAGTTTTCGCGTTCTGTCCGAACATTTGCCGACATCCACCACACGACAGGATTGAAGAAGAATAACACTTCAATGATGGATTGTAGGATATTGAATAAGTAATCGTGGCGAGCGATATGCGCTAATTCGTGTGCTAAAACCGCTTCTACTTGTTCAGGTGTGAGGGCATTGATCGTACCAATCGGGAGCAAGACAATCGGCTTGAAATAGCCTAACATCATTGGCATACTAATGTGCGCGGACTCTAACAATGGAATCGGCTTACGAATGCCTAAGTCTGTTGCTATTCGCTGTGCTTTAGCTGTCCAAAAATCATGATTCAACGGCTGTGCTTGGGTGCGGAGTAGTCGCACTTCCGCAAAGGAAAAGAGCAAACGCCCCACAAAAAACAACAAACCGATGAACCAAAAACTACTGATGAGATTGATATGGGTATCAAAAAAAACAAGCCAGTGCTGTACGCTACTCCATAAATTTACGGGTGATTCCTCTATCTGATGTTGAACGACGAGTAGCTGCTCACTGGCTTGATAAGTTAATTCTTCTATGGGGTATGAACTGCTTTTTTGGTAGAGCTGAGTAAAGGTAAAGACAGCCAAGCCCAATACACTCAATAGAGCAGCACTACTCAGCCAGTAGCGCGTAGTAGCGGATTGTTTTTTTGTGAAATGCAAAGCCACAAAGAGCAACAAACCAATGGCTAAGGCTTGCCAAAGCGAATGCACAATTGTCCAGCCTAGTGCATAGGCAAATGCTTCGGATATATATTGATGAATTAGCATTGCTAAATATTTTTATAAAGAAACCGTTCACCGTCAGCCGTCAAGTGAAGTGACCGTCCACCGTCTTAGATTTACTCCTCTTCCATTTTCTGAATCAAGGCTTTTATCTCATCCAATTCTTCATTGGAAGCCTTATGATTGCCCAAAGCTTGCATCACCAGGCGCATCGCAGAACCGCGAAACGCCTGATTGACTAACTTATCTACCAATGTATTTTGTGTTGCAGTTTCATCGGCTGCTGCCGAGTAGATATGCGTACGACTAGAGGTATCGCGTTCCACCAAGCCCTTTTCTGCCATGATTTGCATAATCTTTAGTGTGGTAGTATAGCCTACTTCCCGCGCTTGGTTTAGCTTTTCATTTACATCGCGCACCGAACTTGGCCCAGCTTGCCAAAGAATTTGCAACACTTCCAGTTCTGCATCGGTGGGTTTTATATGTTGTTTACTCATTTTCTATCCTTTTTCTTTTCTACGACAACTTTCGTATACAAATATATACGATACATTTCGTAGATGCAATAGTTAGTACGAAAAAAATCGTAGTTTATTTTATTTTACGGGGAAAATCATCTAATTACTCCCCATGAGGACATGCTGTTCGATACATTCTTTCTACATATCAGTAGGCATTTTGAAAAAATTAACTTTCGACCTTATTTCTTTTAGTGGAAAAAGTGATGAAAAGCGTTAAAATACTACATTGTTTGAGCTAAAACAAGTTCAGAAATAAGCTCCGACAGCAAATTAGTAGATGATACTTGCTTGCAAAACAACTCGTTAAGCGAGTTTGTAGGATTTAGCTTTTTGGTCGCTTTTGGAGCGTTAAAAAAGAAATACAGTCTTGATTTTTTTGGTTCGTTTTTTTATCAAGAAAAAAATGAACACGTCCCTTTTGCAAAATGTCCACTAGTAAGCCTTTTACAAATTTCCCAATTTATACTCCATGAAAAGGTGAGGCACAAATCAGGAAATTTGTAGAAAATCGGTGACGGATAGTATATCCGCACCAGCAATTTTATTGAAGGAAAAAGCTAATTTTGAGAAACTACACCAAAGCATACAACTCATCAAGATACTCCTTCGCTTCATCCGTCCCCTCCGCAGGCGACCAAAGCGCGAAATCCTTATCTAAGTTTTTATCATAAGGCCCAGGCTTCACCTCAAACAATACCGTATCTTCTTCGATAGCAATAAAAGAATGAAAAACATGTGGTTCAATGTCTATACCAAAGGCCAAGCTGCCCGCTCGTAGAATGTGCTTTTCTAGCACCTTGCCCGTTTCATCAAAAATGAAAAAGCAAACTGCCCCTTGTAGCAATACTATCGTTTCCGTCTTTTGTGCCGTGATATGCGTATGTGGGCGAATGTAACTGTACGGCTGAATGACATTAAACATGCGGTGCATCTTATCCGCATTGCTTTTGTGATAAGGCAAAATAATACGTCGGCGCGGACTTTGGCGCGAGAACTGAATGGCTTCTTGAATTTTAGTATCTACAATTGGAGTAACTGCCGAGCTTGGCGGCTGCATTGCTAGTGGAAATTTTGCCATAAAGTGCGATATTAAAATTTATTCTTCTAAAACCCTCTCTACATACGCACCACTCTCAATATGTTGCACCAATTCCTCTAAATTCCAAGCATCTTTAATATGAAAATCACCAACTTGTGTACGACGCAGGCGCGAAAGATAGCCACCACTTCGCAAGGCTTTACCAAAATCATAGGCTAAAGAGCGAATATATGTGCCTTTGCTACACGCTACACGAAAATCCACTTCTGGCAGTTCCACCTCCTGAATATCAAAGGCATGAATAGTAACAGGTCGCGCTTTCACTTCCACCACCTGCCCTTTTCGAGCCTTCTTATACAGCGGTTGTCCATCTACTTTTATAGCCGAAAACATAGGCGGAATTTGCTCCAAATCGCCGAGGAATTGCTGGCGAGCTTGTTCTATAAGTTCTTCCGTGATTTGCTCTGTAGGATAGGTCGCATCTATTTCAGTTTCGGCATCATAGGAAGGCGTAGTTGCGCCTAGCGTAATTGTGCCTGTGTATTCTTTGGACAAGCCTTGTAGCTCATTGATTTTCTTCGTAAATTTTCCCGTACAAATAATCAACAAGCCTGTCGCCATAGGGTCGAGCGTACCAGAATGTCCAACTTTTATTTTTTTAATGCCTAATTGGTAGCGAATCTTAGACCGTATTTTATTCACTACATCGAAGGATGTCCACCCTTTAGGTTTATCTACCAATAACATAGCTCCCCGTTGAAAATCATATTGCGGGAGCGGATTATCGTCTTTGTTCATATTGTTTGCGAATGTCTTGTCTTTGGCGCATCGCTACGCGATTTTTAGTCTTTGGTCTTTAGTAAAAAGACTCGTATTGAAGACTAATCAAAGTATAAATACAAAGTTAATAAATTATTAAGTGTCTGAAAAATGCAAAGCTTTCACCCGCTCCAAATCTTCGGGAGTGTCCACACCCTGCGTTTCTAAATCCGTGATAGCGACATGAATGCGATAGTCATGTTCCAACCAACGTAGTTGCTCTAAACGCTCGGCTTTCTCCAAACGACTTTCCGCTAATTTCGTCAAAGCGAGCAGACTTGTTCTTTGGAAAGCATACAGACCAATATGCTTATAAAACGGCTGTTCTTTTAACCAGGCTGCCTGTGGTACATCACGCAAAAAAGGAATTGTTTGCCGACTAAAATATAGAGCTTGCGCCGCCTGCCCGAAAACTACTTTCACGACATTAGGGTTAAATAAAGTGGATTCGGTGTTAATTTTTTTGGCAAGCGTACTGATTTGCAAATTTGTATCGTCTAAAAGAGGACGCACAGCGCGTTCCAACTGTTGCGGCTGAATGAAAGGTTCATCGCCTTGCACATTGATAATATAGTCAAATTCAGGATGACGCTGGGCTACTTCCGCGCATCTGTCTGTGCCGCTTGGGTGTGCTTCGGAGGTCATTTCTACCGTGCCGCCAAAGTCTTGAACGTGTTGAAATATACGTTCATCATCCGTTGCTACGATGATTTTATCCACAATTTCCGCTTGCTGCACTTGCTCATAGACGCGCTGAATCATGGATTTATCGCCTATCATCGCTAAGGCTTTGGCAGGAAAACGCGAAGACGCATAACGTGCCGGTATGATAGCTAAAACTTTCATATTTTTGTCGTTCAAATTAGTAACTATTTAGTAGAGCAGAGAAGAGAGACCATTCGCTTTGCTCATTGAGAGAAGAGAGATAGGATATTTCAAAGACTACTAAGGAGAAAAAAATACTTGTAATTCTCTGTTCTCTCAGTCCAAAGGACGGTCTCTGCTCTCTCTTCTAAAGAGTTACTCAAACTATTACAAAAGTAAAGCAACCCTATGCAAATAGTGCAAGCATTTTCAATTTTCAATTATTCATTTTCAATTCTAATCGCTTTGTGTTGCGGTATAAGCACTAGTTCCAATGCTATGACGGGCGATAGCCTACACTATCTCACCGCCAAAGACACCGTTTTTCTACAAGCAGGCAATCATCAAGAAAAGATTTTCAAGCATACCTTCGAGCAAGGACAAACGCTTTATTCCCTTGCCCAATTTTATGGTTTAAGTGTAGCCGATTTAAAATATTATAACTCTTATCTAAAACGCAGAAGCGTAGCGACGGGCGATGTGATTAACATCCCCGTTTCCAATAGAATGATTATTCGCTATCAAGAAGAGGATTTCAAAGCAAAAGACCACGCGCCTGTTTACTATATCGTGAGTAATGGCGAAACCATGTATCGCATTGCCAAACGCTATTTCCGTATGGATGTAGCATTCCTGATGAAACGCAATCAATTGAAGTCCGAACGCTTAGTGATAGGACAACGCTTGCATATTGGCTGGATTAGCTTAAAAGGCTTTAAGCCTGAAGAGATGGAGCAAATGCAATTCACCAATCCTTTATTGCGCCAAAATTATCAATTACGCAAACAATATTTGGCGGCTGGAGTAGGTAAGCGCGAACGCGAACATCGTGGACTAGCTTTACGCTCAGGATATGGGAAAATGAAGAAAGGATTTGTAGCTTTGCACTCGCGCGCACCGATGAATTCCATCATTTTGGTCACGAATCCAAGCACCAAACGCTCCGTCTACCTAAAAGTGGTAGGACGTGTGCCGAATTATCAGCAAGAAGATAAGCGCGGTGCATTGGTGGTCGTACCGAATGAAATTGCAAAAATGCTAGGGGTAGTAGACCCGCGCTTTTTTACAGTAGTAAAGTATCATCGGTAGTAAGCAATAACGGTCACTTAGAAGTGACTGTTATTTTAGTTTCGAGATAACAGTCATTTTGAAAATGACCGCTATCAAAATTATAACAAGTCTGAGAAAAGTCTCATATCTAGTGCATCAACCCGTAAGTAACTTTCAACAATTTAGGGAGCTTATTTTTGCGATATTCAAGGCGCGAAGAAGAAACATAGCCGTAGCTACGAGCCTGATGAGCAACGAAGAATATCGGAAAAATAAGCCGATAAATTTGAAAGGTATTTATGGGTTGATGCACTAGCATATCATATCTAAAAAAATGTACTATAACAACATCCTCGAATCCATTGGCAATACGCCGATGGTACGTCTCAATAAAGTAGCAGCAGAAGTAGAAGCAACCGTACTCGCAAAAGTCGAGACCTTTAATCCAGGTAACTCGATTAAGGATAGAATGGCTTTAAAAATGCTAGAAGATGCCGAAAAACGCGGCGATATTCAGCCAGGCGGCACCATTATCGAATGCACCTCAGGCAATACAGGTATGGGCTTGGCAATTGCAGGCGCAGTAAAGGGCTATCATTGCATTTTCACGACTTCGGATAAGCAATCGAAGGAAAAAATGGACTTGTTGAAAGCCGTAGGTGCAGAAGTAATCGTTTGCCCTACCAATGTAGAACCTGATGACCCGCGTTCCTACTATTCCGTAGCGGAGCGTTTAAGCAAGGAAATTCCAAATTCTTTTTGGTGCAACCAATACGATAATCTATCCAATAGAGAAGCACACTATGAGTCTACTGGCCCAGAGATTTGGGAGCAAACCGAAGGCAAAATCACGCATCTCGTAGTAGGTGTAGGTACGGGCGGCACGATTTCTGGGACGGCAAAGTACTTGAAAGAGAAAAATCCGAATGTTCAAATTTTAGGCATTGACACCTATGGTTCGGTTTTCAAAAAGTACCACGAAACAGGCGTATTCGATGAAAAAGAAATTTACCCTTACATAACCGAAGGCATTGGCGAAGATATTTTGCCTAAAAATGTAGATTTCGACCTCATTGACCACTTCGAAAAAGTATCGGATAAAGACGGTGCGGTAATGACTCGTCGCCTAGCGCGCGAAGAGGGCATCTTGGTTGGGTATTCTTGTGGTTCAGCAGCCGCAGGTTTGGTACAGATGAAGGATAAGTTCAAGAAAGATGATGTGGTGGTCGTTATTTTCCACGATCATGGCAGTCGCTATGTAGGTAAAATTTTCAATGACGAATGGATGCGTCAGCGTGGCTTTCTAGAGGATGAATTGCGCGTACGAGATGTCGTTGCTCGCAAATCGGATAAGAATTTCTTTTCGGTGCAAAAGAGCGAGAGCGTACGAAGTGCCTTCAACATGATGAAGGAAAATGATATTTCGCAAATGCCTGTGATGGACAATGGCGATGTAGTGGGCGCAGTAACGGAAAGTGCGGTGCTTTCCTACTTATTGGAAAATCCCATGCAAAATACGGAAAAGCGCATCGAAGAAGTAATGCTCGCGCCTTTCCCAACGGTAGAAGAGGACTTATTGGTCACGCAATTGAGTCGCTATATCACAAAGGAAACGCCTGCCGTCATTACCAAAGACCGTGCAGGCACGACACATATTTTGACACAATACGATATTATTCAAGCAATATAAGTGATGAATGATGAGTGATGAACTATGGATGTTGCATCACTCATCACTTATCACTTATCACTCATCACTCCCTTGCGCTGCTTACCACTTTTTTTACTCGCCTTTCTTGCCATTTTTCTCGTTCGAGAACATGTGTTTTTTTGGGACACCATTCAGCTAGGTGCTAAACACGCGCATTGGTATTTTGAACAGCAATTTTCGCATTTTTTATTGCCTGCTTCTATAGATAGCGGGCATCCACCAACTTTCGGGATGTATATCGCTGCGATGTGGACACTATTTGGCAAAAGCCTTGCGGTAAGTCATTTTGCTATGCTGCCTTTCGGATTAGCGAATATTTACCTACTCTATCATTTAGGAATACATTTTTTAGGCAAAAACTGGGGTATTTTATTTGCCCTGCTCGTCTTCTTCGACCCTAC
>JAHDCQ010000113.1 GCA_020629845.1 Saprospiraceae bacterium
TGGGCGATGTGCAGCAATATTTCATTGATAATCGCGTCAAAAATTTCTATTCGGTTTCTATTTCGGGCTATCACATTGCGGAAGCAGGCGCAAATCCGATTTCGCAATTGGCGTTTACGCTGGCGAATGGCTTTACCTTCGTGGAGTACTACCTCTCGCGGGGTATGGATATTAATGATTTCGCGCCGAATTTATCCTTCTTCTTTTCCAATGGCGTTGATCCAGAATATGCGGTAATTGGGCGTGTGGCTAGACGTATTTGGGCGAAAGCCATGAAGCTAAAATATAATGCCAATGAACGTTCGCAAAAGCTGAAATATCACATTCAAACCTCTGGTCGTTCGTTACACGCACAGGAGATTGATTTCAATGATATTCGTACTACCCTACAAGCTTTGTATGCGATTTATGACAATTGTAATTCGCTGCACACTAATGCTTACGACGAAGCTATCACCACGCCTACCGAAGAAAGCGTGCGTCGTGCGGTAGCGATTCAGATGATTATCAACCACGAATTGGGCTTGGCGCGTAATGAAAATCCGATGCAAGGCTCGTTCATTATCGAAGAATTAACGGATTTGGTGGAAGAAGCTGTACTCACCGAGTTTGATCGCATCACCGAACGTGGTGGCGTATTGGGTGCGATGGAAACGATGTACCAACGCGGTAAAATACAAGAGGAAAGTATGCACTACGAAATGCTGAAGCATACAGGCGAGTACAAAATTATTGGCGTAAATACCTTCCTATCCAAAGATGGCTCGCCTACCGTTATTCCTGATGAGGTGATTCGAGCAGATGAAGATGAGAAGGAATATCAAATCCAATCTTTACAAAACTTACATCAAGCAAAAGCTGATTCTTCGACCGCTGCTTTGCGAGAATTACAAAAAGTAGCGGTGCAAAATGGTAATTTATTCGAGGAATTGATGGAAAGTGTGAAGACTTGTTCTTTAGGGCAGATTACGAATGCACTCTTTGAGGTTGGAGGGCAGTATCGTAGGAGTATGTAACTTTTCATCCTATTTGAAAGCGGGCAAGCATTTACCAAATACTTGCCCGCTTTCTGCAATTAGGGAATCGGCAAAAAATAACCTACCCGTTTGTCTTGTTCTTTTTCCAGACAGCTTCGTTGCTCATCAGTTACAGAACCAGCTATGCGCCTTCTTCGCGCCTTACTGCCTGAAAAAATAACGAACCCAAACTATGGGTAGGTTATTTCTTACCGATTCCCTTAAGTAAAAACCTTCCAAAGCTCATTCGTAATTGCATACCCGATAGCTACAATGAGACCAACGATGAAAATAATTACTGAAAACCATACAATCCGCTGCTTTCTATCCAAGAATACACCGAGAAAGTAAAGATCATCAATCATTTCATCATACAGCCCCTTTCCATTATCCATCACGCGATGCATTTCCCTGCGATATTCTTGGAGTGTTTTAGTAGAGTAATTTCCTGCATAAAGAATGCCATTATAGCTGCTATCACGGTATTTTCTTCCCATATAGCGATGTGGTAACATACTGAACAATGCCAATACCATGGATACCATACAAAAAGCAGTCATTAGCCGAACTTCTGTTAACACTTCTATTTGACGAGCATCTGGAGCGATGTATAATAGACCAAGCACAAGCGAAATAATAATGGAGTTGATGGTCAAAATCACACTTGCTTTTTGGTCAATTTGACGTAGTAAATTATAATGATTTCGTGATAGTGTGCGGAAAAGTGTTTGCACACCACGCGGGTCATAATCTTCTAATTTATCGCGCTCCGACTTTTTCTTGTCTTTCTTTTTATCCTTTTTCTTTTTGACCACTTCTACTATTTCCGTTTGTGCCTCGTTTATCTTATTTTCTTCTTTCATTTCAGTTGGTTTTGATAAAATTTAGTATTGAAGTTAAGTAAGCAATTCAGCTCGAAGTTAAGACTTATTAGTTTATTTATAAACGCGGAGACGCAGAGGCGCGGAGAGAATTATAAAAATCTCTGTGTCTCCGCGCCTCTGCGTTTAAATCCAAAAATTAATATCCACTCGAAGGCGAAATTCTAAACAACACTTTATACAACACTGGTACAAAAAGCAAGGTAATCACCGTCGCAAAAAGCAAGCCGATCATGATAGAGACCGCCATAGGTTCCCACATCGCGCCACCACCTAGATAAAGCGGAATCAAGCCAAGTGTAGTAGTAAAAGTAGTGAGTAAAATTGGGCGAAAACGCTGTTGCGCAGCCGCTATGATTGCTTCATAAGGAGCTTTGTTCAATTCTTCCATTTCTATTTTGATGCGGTCAATGAGTACAATCGCATTATTGATAACAATTCCTGCAAGCGAAATCACACCCAAAAATGCCATGAATCCAAAGAAGGATTGGAAGATTAATAAACCTAAAATCACGCCAATCAAGCCTAGTGGAATAGTGGCTAATACGATGCCCGTCTTGCGGAAAGAATTGAATTGTAAAATCAATAAAAGTAGAATAATGAAGCCCGCTAAAGGCAATTTCGCGCCTACTGCGCCCATCGCTTCGCCACTTTGTTCTGATTCACCGCCTAGTGTATATTCATAACCAACGGGCCAATTCTTGGCATCTTCTTCTAGCCAGGGAAAGATTTCTCCCGTTAAATCGCTTGCGGTAAATCCATCCACAGCATCGCAGCTAACTGTCATAGTACGATATAAATTGCGACGTAGAATCTTAGGGTATTGCCAATCGGCTTGAATATCGGCTACTTGTACCAAGGGAACATTGCGCCCTGATGATTGTGCAATGATATTCACCCCATCCAATTCATGTACTTCTATGGTTTCGCTGCCTTGATTTCGCATGATGATAGGCACATTGTCATCACCATCGCGGAAAGAACCTGCATTTGATCCATCCAAAGTGGTCTGTAAAGAAAGCGCAATATCTTGATTCGTCAGTCCAGCGCGATTGCTTTTATTCGCATCAATATCAATAACGAATTTCTTGATTTTTGTCCCCCAATTGTCCGAAATATTCTTCGTGCCTGTAGTGCTATTCATCTTTTGCTTAATGCGCTCGCTGATGCGATACAACTCTTGTGGCGAATCGCCTGAAAGACGGATTTCAACATCATTTCCGCCGCCGCCACCACCAGAAAGCGGGCCGATATTAGTACGCGCATTCGGAAAATTATTCAAGCAAAATTCATCTAGTTTTTCAATCACATAATTATTATCCTCGAAAGAAGAAGTATTTAAAAGCAAATGCGCATAGCCTGAATTCGCCTCTCCTGGCTGATAGCCTAAATCATAAGAAGATGGGCCTTCTCCAATAAAAGATGACCAATCAGTAATCCCTTTTGTACGCGAGTCATTGGTTAATAAGTCAGATTTGATATGGGCTTCAATTTGCTCTACGACGGCTTCGGTACGTTCAATTTTTGTACCAAGTGGCAGATTCATATCGAGCGTCACTAAATTTCGGTCGCTATCAGGGAAGAATAGGAAAGGAATATATTGGAACAATGCCAAACTCCCCACAAACATTCCAATAATAACTAGAATGGACAAAATCGGCATTCGTAACGCGCCTTCTAATAAGCGACGATATACGCGATTCATACTTGCGAAAAGCCCTTTTTCAGCCGCATTGGGGTCTTTTTGCTCGACTTTGATAAAGCGTACTCCTAAAAACGGAATCATCGTCATCGCCAATAACCAAGAAGAAAGCAAAGCCAAACTAATCACTACAAAAAGCGGCCCCATCATTTCGCCCATTGTATTTTCAGCGAGGTAGAAGGCTAAAAAGGCGGCTGAAGTGGTAAGCGACGAGACCAAGAGCGGTACAATGAGTTCGCCGCAGGCGGCAATTGCAGCATCGTAGGCGGACATGCCTTCTTCCATTTTCACCATAATGGATTCGGAAACCACGATGGCATTATCTACCAATAAACCCAATGCCATAATCAAAGCGGCAAGCGAAACTTGATTGAGTCCTATATCCATTAAGCCCATCAACCAAATGGTCATTACCATTGCCATGGGAATCAAACTTGCTACCACAAAGCCCGTTCTGAAACCTAGAAATAGGAGCATTACCACCAGTACAATCCCTACGGATTGCAAGACATTATTCAAAAAATCAGAGACTTTTTTATCTACATAGCGGTCTTGAGTCGCCATGCGGCTAATATTCATTCCAACAGGTAATTGACTGTTGTATTGCACGATTTTCTCATCCAATAATTCGCCTAGACGGATGAGGTTCGCACCTTCTTTCAAAGCCACCGCTATAGCAATACCTTCCTCACCATTGATGCGTACCAATTTATCGGCAGGCGATTTGTAAGCCCGTGTGATATTCGCAATAGAACCTAACTCTAATTGACTACCATTCGGCAAGGTCAAAATGGTCTTTTTTAGGTCTTCGATAGACTCAAAATTACCACTTGGTTCTAGTGCAATCCGCTCTTCGCCGAGGCTTACTTGTCCACCCGAAAATACAATGTTAGTGCTTGCAATATAGCTTTGTAACATACCCGATGATAAGCCAAATTCTGCAAGTCGTGCATTGTCAAATTCCACATAGATTTGTTCAGGTTTGATGCCTTTCAATTCTACTTCAGCAGCATCGTCCATTTTGACAATGTCATCACGAATGAATTCGGCATAGTCTTTCATTTCGGCATTGCTAAAGCCATCAGCAGTCAGACCTAAGATAACACCATAAACCGTTCCAAAACCATCATCATTCACCTTGGGTGGGCGAGAGCCATCGGGTAAATCGCGCTGAATGCCATCTATTTTGCGGCGCAGTCTATCCCAAACTGCTTGTAAATTCTCTTTTGCTATATCGGCTTTCAGGCTTACGGTTACTATCGAAAGTCCTGTACGACTTTCGCTGGTCACATCATCCAATTCAGGCAATTCTTGTGCGACTTCTTCAATTCGTTTGGTGATTAATTGCTCCACACGCTCTGGCGACGCGCCTGGAAATTGCGTCACTACCGTACAGATGCGAATGGTGTAAGGTGGCATACTATTGCGCGACAGATTGCTGTATGAACTGATGCCCATCACCAAAATGACCGCTAAAATCATCATAGTGACACGCGTATTATCTAAAGCTAGTTTGGTCAAATTCATTTTATTTTCTTTGGTATTAAGCCCGTCTGAATAAAACGAGCAGATATATAATACTTAATACCTTGTACCTAATACTAAATCTACTCCATCAATCGAACAGTCATGCCATCTAACAGGGTGCTTAGACCCGCCGTAGCCACCAATTCTCCGTTTTGTAAGCCTGATTTTACTTCAAAACCCGCAGGACTAAGCTCACCGACTTGAATTGTTTTTTTCTGTGCGGCATAATTATCGCCCGATTTTTGCAAACTGAATACGAAATTACCATTGCTGTCTTCACCCACAGCCGCAACTGGAACAACCATTTTCTGTTCGACATTGCCAAGTCCAAAATCAAAGCGTACTTCTGCTGCCATACCAGGGCGAATATCCTTGGTTGGCTTATCAATACGCACCGTCACAGGATAGGTCGAGCCGCCTTGTGTGCTAAAACCAACTTCATAGACTTTTCCAGAAAATGCCTGTACTGGCATGGAGGAAAAGACAATATCAACCGCCTGATTTTTCTTTACTTTCGAGATAAATACTTCTGGAATACCGACCGAAATTTCGGGTTCGCTCACCGCACTAATCATCGCGACGGGTGTGCCTGCGCCTACTAGTTCGTTTTCTTCTACCATGACTGCCGTCACCACGCCCGAAAAAGGAGCTTTTAGGGTAGAGTAGCGCACTTGGTTTTGAGCAGATTCTACTTGCCGTTCAGACGCTTTTGCTTGGGCTAGAGCCGCATCATAAGAGGCTTGTGCGAGTTCATAGCTTGATTTGGCTTGTTCAAACTCACTTAAGGAAACGCTATTGTTTTCGTACAGCTTCTCAATACGCTGATAGGTCGCTTTGCTATTAATCATCTGGGTTTCCGCGCTTTTAATTTGCGTTTCTACACCCTTCAAGCTTGCAACGGATTGCTGATATTGTATCGAATAATCGGTTTGGTCAATACGCGCCACGACTTGTTCTTTACGCACTACATCTCCGACATTTACATTCAATCGCTTAATCGTACCGCTTACTTTGAAACTCAATTTAGACTCCTTACTCGACTGCGCTGTGCCAGAAAAACGCTCATTCAGGGCATCACCACTCATTATTACTTTACTGTATTTTACGGGGCGAATACTTTGCTTAATTTCTGCTTTTTCTTCTTGTCCACAAGCGACAATTAGCAGAAACAAAAGTGCTAAAAAACTAAATTTTATATTGCTCATAATGTGATATTGCTTAGTCTTTGGCTTGTTGACCTTTAGACTTTAGAAATATACCAAAGACTAAAAGACCAAATTACTTTTCTAAATATTGTTGTGTTGCTTGGAAAAAGGCATCGCGTTCCGCAGGTGTTGCTAGGAAATTATAGAAGCCCACCGAACGTTCCAAAGTCAAGAAATCTAAGATGAAGGTGTAAATCGCATTTATAGCAGACAATTCTGTCGCAAGGGCGTTGTTTTGCGCGTCTATCAGCGTGGTGATATTGGCTTGCCCTGCGGAATAGGCATCTTTTATGATTTCGTAGTTTTTATTCGATGCTTCTGCTGCTATTTTTGATAGGCGCATACTAGAGTAGGACGCACCAACGGTCTCCAAATTGGCACGAATGCGAAATTCTAGCTGATTCTCTAAATTCTTACGTGTGTCTTCTAATTGCAGCACATTCAACCTCGATTGCTGTATGAGTTTCCTGCGACTATTGCCTTGAAAAATAGGGTAGGAGACCCCCAAACCTATATTCCAAGTAGTTATATTATCAAGCGGTGGTAAGCCTTCTGGAACATTATATTTTTGCAAAACCGTATTTGCTGATGCATTTAAAGCTACTGTGGGTAAATACAAAGCCCGTTCGCGCGATAATTGCAAGCGTTTTTGAACCTCTAAGCCAATATCTACTTGTGCTAATTCAGGTAAATGTGCTTTAGAATAATTGACTAGAAAATTAGAAAATTGTTCCAATTTGCCATAATCATCAATGAAATCGGTGCGCGCATCCGTAATCATCAACATAGATTCCTCTAGCGTAATTTCCTCAACTTCAATCGCTTCGTTAATTGGGCGATTAAGTAATTGATTAAGTTGAAACTTCGCCTGTCGCAAGCCTGCATAAGCCTGATTCAAATTGATATTTGCATTCGCTAACTCTGCTTCCCAACGATTAATATCCGATGCACCAGTATAACCTGTCGCTTCCTTAGCGGTAGAAATGTCATAGTTTTCCTTCGTACGCGCTACATTTTGCTGCTGAATATTCAAATTGCTCTTCGCGAAGAGGATGTTCATATAGGCATTTGCTACATCGATAATCACGTCGAGCTGTGTTTGTAGCAATTCCTTTTCCTCGCTCATTTTCAGCATCTTATTGATGGCTACATTCGCTAGAATTGGCTCAGCGAATAGCACTTGCGTCAGTTCGCCCGAAGCTAACCAATTGGTGCGCCCTTGCGCGCCTTGATAGGTAAAAGTGGTCTGCTCATCAAAAATTGCTAGGCTAGTAGAAACTTCCAATTCGGGCAGTAAATCGGCTTTTGCAAGGTCAATTTCTGTGCCACTAATTGCCACATCTGCTTCTTCAATGCGGATTTGTAGGTTGCTTTGCAAAGCACGCGCAATAGCTTCTTGTAAGCTCAATGTATTATCAGTTTGGATATTTTCAAGATTTACGAGCGTCGCCTCTGACATTACTTCAAACTTAGGGTAAATACCGATTTGCCGTGCCGTTTCCATATTGAATAGCAAGTTTTCGCTGAAATTTTCCATCACTACTGAAAGCTCCGAAGCTGGCTGTCCTTCTGCAATTTTCATAATAGTCAAAGCAATACGGCGTGGGATTTTGTGCAAATTTTCGTGCGTATGATAGCCTAAAAAAGCTCCTTTCGCGAGGTTTTCTTCCCCAAAAAGCGCGGCAGAAGGTTTTTTTTTAGCATTCAAAGTCTTATAAAAACGTTCGAGCAAAGTGCTATCTGCGCCAAGATAGGGTAGAGCGTACACCGCTGTTTGCTGCTCGTCATATTGCGCCAACTCTGCTTCCCAATCCGAATTATAATCAATCGCCGCAATACTAACGTTTTTGTCTGTTAAGTATCGAGCAAAAAGCTGTTTTAGAATCGAAAAATCTTGTATTGCACCATCTTCCACCGCAAGCAGTAACTGTTGATAAGGATAAACCTGATGCAATAAGTTAATATCACGTTCAATATCGAAAGGCGACTCCAAATAGGTGAGATTCAGTATTCCTGATGTGCCTTCGGCGGTTCGATTCACGCCTTGGAGTTCGGCATCTAACACTATAGAAACGAGCGTTGGTTTAGAATATTCTTTTAGTGTTAGCGCGTAATTAGAACTCGTAGTGCCGATAGCAACCACCACATCATTATTCGTAGAAGCAATTTCAAACTCCTCTGCGATACTCTTACCGTCTTTATCCGCATAGTACATATTGATATGCAAATCATAACGATGCTGTAGCAATTGCTGAATTTCCTCTTTTACATTATGCTCATATAGGTCTTCCAGTGGGTTGTCGGCTTGCTTATCATTCACCAAAGCCACATGAAAGGGCTTTTGAGCAAAAAGCGATTGACTAGCGATGAAAAGCAGTATTAAAAGGTGGTTTCTCATATTTTAAAGAATATTTATTCTTTTTATAAAGAAAAAAATCATTGTCGCAATGCATCCCAAGCTAAAGAGAATGACTGCTTTATAAGATCATCATTCAGTTCAATTTTTCCTGTATTATTAAACTGTACTAACTTATCAGTTGTACCTTCTAAGAGCGCAATCAATAGATAGGTTTCTACTTCACTTTTCAAAATCATTTTTTGTTGTCCTTCTTTCAGCATACACAGTACATTTTTGGCTATAGCTTCCATTTTATCATGATATTCTGCCTTGAAATAAGGCGATTGTGTAAACTGTTGCACAAATGAAAATGATTTTAATTGACTCATTTTCAATTTTATAATCTGCGAATAAAAGTCAAAGAACCGCTTTTTAAAGGGCGCATCATCACTTGAAATCTGAATTTCCTCAATTGCCCTGCGAACCGTATCAAAAAAGACACTTTGTAGTAAATCTTCCTTATTTTTGAAGTAAATATATAGATTGGAAGGCGAAATTTGCACCCGTTTAGCCACTTCTGACATTTTCACGCCCACTAAGCCTTTTTCATGCACAATGTCTAATGTGACATCCATTATTTTTCGCTCTTTAGTGGCATCTTTTCTTTTCATACTGCAAGTATAAAGGAATTATTTTAAAAGAATAAATATTCTTTAATTGAAAATTTAAAATAATTTGAATAGGGTAGCTTTGTTGAAATTTGGAGAGACAATCAAGTCGAGCTTCTCTGATTAAATTTACACAGTCTTGATAGACCTATAAAATAATCGTCCACGTCCTACCATGAATGAATACAGTTTGCGAAACTTGTTTCGCGCCATTTTTTTCCTAGAATTGATATAATAACAAGGCGTTTAGGTGAAATTTTGTCTATTTAGTTTAACATAATATAAATTATAGGAAAATAATTCACCTTAATAGCACTGCTCTACGGAGATATTTTGGATATAAATAGAAAATTATCGAGCTACACATATCAAATTCATAAAAGCATTTCATATATTAGCAGAGTGCTTTCTGGAAAGCCTTGAAAACAAGTTATTAAATCAAATGGAAAATAGGTATGCTACCTAAATAGCCATGCCGAGTTATATCCAATTAAAATTAAAAATCATGAATGTTGTTCCAACTGCTACCAAGGCTATTTCTACTGCATTTTTGTTAATGATTTCAATCTGCCTGTTTTCACAGACACAGAATGGAGAGTTGAAAATGGAATGGACAAAAGAATACAACCATAAAGATGAGAGAAAGATAATACCCAAAAAACATGGTCTAGAATACACCAAGGCATTTGTATCTATTCAGTCTATTCAGTCTATTCATTTGATACAATTTGCTGTATATCCAATTGATGTGAATCCAAAGGATTTGTTTGCGCCTGAGAATGTAGGGCAAGTTTGGTTAATTAAGCATCCTAACACGACAATATTAAACCATCCTAAATCTAAAGGAGCGTACTATATAGTTCAACCGTGTGCTTCTCCTAAAGAGGCAAGACGAAAAGTGGTATTATACAAGCGTAAAGGTATAGATTGTTGGTATAATGAAAAATTAGCAGAAACTCCCTTTTCAATTATTGGTCTTTCTGATAGCTTTTTAGATTAGCAAAGTAGTCAGCCTATCGCATGAATAGACTGACTATTATATTCAATTATATTAATTCATTCCACCACCTATTTTCATCTTTTGTAGGTGCTGTTCATTTAGTTGGTTACCTGCCTTTTGTTGGTCAAAAATCTTATTACTTACGGGCATTTTGACTTTAATTTCTTCCTTCGACATTACTTTTACTTGGCCTTGTATAAGATTTCCATTTCTTATATCTTCCATTATCACTTTTCCTGGGACTTCCGACGACTCAGGCTGTTGTATTTTCCCTGGATTTGCCACGTTTTTAATCTGATTAATAACACTAGGGCTTATTACACCATTTATAAAGAATTGCTCTACCTCGCGATAAATGGTTGTGCTAACATTTAGAAGTTTTGCAAAACAATCAGCACAATCGTCGAAATCAGAATTTGAGCTTGCACCGCTACTGCCTTTAGGTCTTTTTGTGACTGCATATATTCGAATCTCATCCCCCTGTACCCTGTGTGCTACAATTACAGTATCCTTATAATTTGGAAAATACAATTGTGCCACATTTTCAAATACATCAGCTACTTGTAACAGGTGCCGTACATTAGATAGTGGATAAGACTTATCTATTTGAACTTGTCCTCCTGCACTAATATCTAATACCCCGTATTCACCAGCAGCTAAGCTTGAAGAAAGCAAAAAAGAAAACATGAAAATTGCAATAACATTTCTCATTAGATTGGATTTTTTTTACGAATTATTTATTCAAACAATGTCTACAAAACCCCTATCTCAATGACTAAAGTTCAGCTATTTTCTATTTTAACACTATCTTATGAAAAGCGGGAAGATTTAGCATTTTATTAAATTGAACTAAGTGTGCCCAACCATCTTCATATCCAATTATTATGCCTTCATTAGAAGGTAAGAACTGTATACAGAATACTGATTGACGCTCAAATGGGCGTATTGTGTAAAGCTCCTGCCCTTCTAGATTGAATATTTTCACAAGACCTCCAATAGTAGCAACACCTATCATTTGGCTATCTGATGAAAATGCAACAGCCATGATTTTTTCTGCTCCAGTTGTTGAAGCAGCATCTGCATCATTTATATCAAAGCTTCTTACTTCGTCTTCTGTCCAAAGCTTTGCTTTGGTTGTGCCACCAACTAAAATCATGTTTCCATTTGGAGAAACAGCAAAGGAAGCAACTGCTTGTCCTAAATCTAAACTTAGAGTATCTGCTCTTTTAGTATTTATTACGCTAATTGTACTGTCTTTATGGCTTACTAGACACAAAGAATTAGGAACATCATAATGAATTTTTTCAATGGGCTTAGTAAAATCAAGCGTATTTAATATATCTTCATTTTGATTTTGCATGGTGAGGGTGTGTTTTGTCTTATTCACCAGTAATACATCATTGTTTTCTATAAAAGTGGAGGAAATCAATTGACCATTTTGCGGAACTATTTGCTTCACTACCTCTCCCCTATTATCATAGATTATTACTTTCTTATCATCGTACTGTACTAAATAGGAAGAAGCGTCAGGAGAAATAGCTATTGCGGCAATGGTTTGTGCCTGAAATGGTTTGAAGTTTATTTTTCTTGTACCATCTAATGAGGATAAGTAAGTTTGTTTAGGCTTTAAGCGTATAGCATCTAAAAAAGATTTTTGCTTTTGTTTTTTACATCCAAATTTCTGGTTTACTTTGTCATTCATTTGGTTTCCTGCTGTCTGTAAACCACTTCCAGTTCCTGTCATTATCCAAGAGCCATCTTTAGAAATATCCAAAGTGGCAACTTCTTCGGCGTGTGGGCCAAAACGGCTGACTACTTTTGATGCGATTTTCCACTTGTGCAAGCGACCATTTTTACTTACAGATACTAATGTATTACTGCTCTCATTAATGGCTAAACTTAACACAAAATCTTCATGTCCTTTATAAGACGTTATAAAATCTCCTTGCTCATTACATAAAATAATTGTATAGTCATTACTTGCTGTTAGGATATACTTTCCATCATTGGTATATTCTATATCATTAATTCGAGCAGTATGCCTTTTTAAAGCAACTATAGCTTGTTCCGCCTCATCAATATTCCAAATATAAGCCTTTCCGCTTCGCGTAGCAACTGCTATCTGACAATTGATTGGTGAAAAGGCAATATCTAACACTTTGCTGTCATGCTCATAGGTCATGAGTTGTTTCCCTTCTAAAGACCATAGTATCACTTTCCCGTCTTCTCCCCCTGTAAGTAAAGAGTCACCTGTCATAGAAAATGCCACGGTACTAAGCTTACGATTATGTTCTAGGGTGTCTTTGATAGTGCCATCAATATTCCATAATAGAGCAGATTTATCTCCACTAGCTGTGAGTATGTGCTTACTGTTGGGAGAAAATTTAATAGCTGAAATTTCTCCTGTATGAGGATATTGTTCTAATAAATCACCGCTTAAACTATATAGCTTCATTACCTTATCTCTGCCGCCTGTGAGGATGTATTGACTGTCAGGGGAAAATTGAACAGTTTGAACAATATCATCCTGTGGTTTATGTAAAAGTACTTTTCCTGTTGTATCTAAAAGCACCAATCTATCATTTATTGCTAATGCCGTATATTTTCCATCAGGACTTACATCTACAGAACGAATAACTCCATCGAATGAATAAGCCGCATGATAAAATTCATTATTGCTATATATGTCGTGTCGAGTTTGTAATACATTATTTGCTGCATCAGGTGCTATCTCAATGGCTTCTTGAATAGTAACTAACGCCTTGTTTGGATGTGTTCTGACTTCTTCGCGGGCTTTTGCAACTAAGCTATTTAATTTCGACTGCTCATTAGCAAATAAGTAAAAGAAAAATAGAGTAATAGCCGCTATAGAAGTCAAAACAGTTATTGTTGCTAAACCAATTTTTCGATTTCTTTTGTTTTGTACGCGTTCTGCTTTTAGTGCTTGCTGTTTGTTTTGACTATTAGTAATCAAAACTTTTTCTTCTTCCGTTTGGGTACGCATACCATCTTTCCCTAACTCGACAAGTTTCAAATCATTTTCATCTAAGGTAAGTGTACTTATATCATTGTAAGTACGCATTTTAGAATCTAAAATTCGCTTAGCACGCGGACCAGGCTTATCAGAATAGCGATACTGCTGCTTGATGATAGGAGCAAGGGTATCATGTATCAAGCGATAGTAGACTGTTGCTTGATCCTTGGTTTTAAGAAGCAAGCGTTTGGACTGGAGTATTTCCAATACATCCTTTAGTATAGGTATTTTATGATGATAAATAATTTGTAACTCTTCAAGACTACTAGATTTTGCTGTACCATAGGGCGTAGTATGCGTATTCAATATACTTAATATCAAACCTGAGCTTTCTATTTTTTCTTGTTCCTCTAGTTTTGTTTGACTAATTTCAGCAAATTGTTGTTCGACAAAGTCAGATAGAAGAATACCCTTCTCTTTGAGTTGGAGGTACTTATTTGTAGTGAAAATTCGATTATCTTTGTCTTGTTCTAATTCCCACAATTTAGTCATAATGATTTGTAGAACAGGTGCAATAGACAAACTGGCTTCTCTTACTAAATCCCTAGCAATAAGCAAGGGTAAGTCATCCTCTACTTCTAGCCTATATTTATCACGATGTCTCTTAGTAGAGGTTAAACCTTTAACAATATGAATAATTTGCTGTTTTTGAAGTCGTTGGATGAAAATAGCAGCATTGGGCAATTGATAGTTTTTAATTATCTGTTCAATATCTAAATGATATTCTTTCCTAAAACTTAGCACTATTTTGCCTTGAGGTTGCCCTTCATGGGGAGCAAAAATACGTTGGATTACTTCCACTAACTGTTCAAATTCATTCTCTACTAAATTATTAGGGTAGGTGAAAATTTCTTCGATTTGATCTAATATTATAACTAAAGGTTTTTTAGTAGTTTTTTCGTATTGTAGCCATTTTAATTGTACATTGGTGAGGGACGTTGCACCTACTAGTTCGAATATCTCATTTGTTGGTGTAAGTATGGGTTTACGCCTTAAGTAATGCACGTCGAATTCAGTTGCTAAACGTGGAATGAGTCCTGCTTGTAAGAGAGAAGATTTCCCAATCCCAGACTCTCCACTTAACAACAATAAAGGCGCGGTTTTTGCATCAGCTAAATAAAGATATATCTTCCTAATTTCGGATTCTCTACCAAAATAAATAGCAGTATCTTTCTTGCTATAATATTCTAAATACTTGTAAGGAATATCTGGCAAATAAAAGTCAACAGGTTCGGGTAAGCCAAATAATGGATTGCTGGCTGCTGCGGGAAGATTCCATCTTTTTACTTCTTCTGATCCGTTTTTAAACATTAGATGCCACGGGAAACGCCCCTGTATAGCATCTAGACGCAACCCTCGTGGCTTTCCGCCAAAATTACTTATACTGAAATCAGAAGCATCGCGCCATGATTTTTCGATAGAAAGTCCTCTACCTATATTTTTATAGAACTCTACAGCTAATTGCCGAGCTGCATTATCTTTAATTGCTTGAGTAGTGCCGATAACTAATGGAACTCCTGCATCTATCAATTCAATTGCTTGCAATTGTGTACTACAAGCATTGAAAAAGACTAACTGAAGTCCTTTTTGTCGTGCTAAAAATTGCCCAAATGCTTTGCCGTCTATTTGAACATTTGATTGATTTTCGTCTTCTAGAAGTAGTTTATAACTATTGGCATGTCCTCCATAATGAAAAATGGCTATTTCTGATGGATGAGTGTGAAATACCTTAGAAATTTCTGTTAGCGTTACATTCGCTCGTTCAATGATATTACAAAGGCCTTGGCTTTCTGCTTGCTCCAATGCCGCTCTGATTTCACGCAGTTCTTTAGGCAACTCTCGCAGATATTTATTTTTATCTTCTTGGTCATTAGCAAATGCTAGAAATATAGTGGGAATTATATTCATGATTATTTTTATTAAGTTAGGGGGATTACTTCTAACATGTCCCCTGAATTTAAAACTAGTCTGTATAAATTATTTTTCCTTATTTATACAAAAAAAATAGCAAATTAAAATACTACACGTACATTTGCCAACGTAAATAAATGACTATTAAGTAGACTTGTAAAT
>JAHDCQ010000114.1:0-1250 GCA_020629845.1 Saprospiraceae bacterium
CCTTGCTGAATATCCATTAAGGCATATCGCTTACGCAGCAAATCCAATCCAAAACCCGAAGGCTCTTTTTCCCCAAGCTTCGGCTGAATATTATTACTGACTTGGATATATTTATCTGCCGTGCTGCTTATCTCAATTTGCAAAGGCATGCGCGATGACATACTGTTGTGCTTAAAGCAATTTTCCAAAACGATTTGCAAAGCCAAAGTCGGAATATGTAGGGACTGCACTACCTCGTCAATATTCAAATTAATAGCAATAGCGGCTTCATTTCTACTTTTCATTACAAATAGATAGGACTCCAAAACCGCAAGTTCCTCTGAAAGTGGTAGCGTTGAATTTTCTTCATGCTTCAGCGTCTGCCGATAAAAACCTGACAGGCTCACGATAAATTTTTCGGAATTGGAATGCTGTTGGCGCACCATAGAGCGCAAGGTGTTCAAGGAATTGAATAGAAAATGCGGGTCAATTTTAGCACGTAATGCCTTGAGTTGTGCTTTATAATTTTCGGTCTGAATTTGTTCTTTTTCTAATTGCAAACGCGCAATGCTTTCTTGTGCTTTCATCGCATATTGAATCGATAAAAATAAAATAGTGGGCGGTATAATCCTGATTAACGGATTCCATCCTACAAATTGGTCAGGGAAATACGTAATATGAAGCCGCACGATAATGCCCAACAACACCAAGAGCATTAGTATGCCTATCCACCTTCTTTTGCCTCTCCACGAAAACCACAGTCCATACCACAAGGTGTATGATAAGATAGATGCGCTTAGCCATGTTCTCGCAATATCGAACTGCTGGGGCAAACCCCATCCTATGCTAGAATAGATGCCTACTCCTGGCAGAATGATTGATAACGCAATGGGTAATATGGTGTTGATGTTTAATTTCAACTTCAAAGCATTGATTGATGTTTTTAGCTGATTGCTTCGTAAAAATAAAAAAATAAATTAAAGAGTTAGCAGGCACTTATCAAGTGCCTGCTAACTCTATCTCTAAAGCTCCACCTCCATCGAAGAGGTATAATAAATCCCGAAATAGCCAAGCACCTCATTCGTAAAGTTGCCTTTTGGATTGTAAGGCGTAGGTGAATTTCCGCCTTGCCCGACTAATGAAGACAGTTGCAGAAAATAGTCGTAATAAGCCGAGTCGGTACTAAGCAATTCTACGCGTACCCTTGTATTTTCATCGAAGCGTTCCTGTATCGGGATATTTTGCAATTTTCCATCGCCGCCGAAAGCATC
>JAHDCQ010000114.1:1350-15442 GCA_020629845.1 Saprospiraceae bacterium
GAAGCGTATCATTTGCATAGGCGCGGATGCGATAATAGCTTTCTATGTCAGCAGGATCATTCCATTGAGCAGCTAAGGCAATGCTACCTTCATCGCCCCCAAAAGGAGGTTCCGCGCTTTCCAATTGTTCCACACCTTCTAGGGTAACAGGCAGTGGTACTTCCGCACTTGCTTCATACACTTCACCGTCCACCTCAACGCTAATCGTGAATACGTCTGCTGGGTTCGCCGCCACATTTTCCGCTACATAAATCCCTGCCGCGTTTTCTGTCAAATTGTAGGTATCGCCCTTTGTATTTTCTAGTGTAATATTTGCATCAGCAGGCAATTCAGGCGTGGTCGTATCATAAAAATCATTCGATTTTGTGATGATTACTGTTGCCGTTTCTTGGCTTGCATCTAGCGTCGCTTCTATGACTAGCTGCGCGTCAGTGCTGTCTAAATCCAATTCAATCACATCTTCGCAAGCCGCAAAGAAAAATAAGCTCATTCCGAGTAGGAAATAATATTTTAAAGTGTTCATAATAGTAATTTTGAATGATTCATATCCAAAATCGGGTGAATAGTAATCATCAAGCGGTGCTTGGTGCAAGCCGCTTATAGGAACAAAGAGCAGCCTGTGCCAAGCACCGCTTGGCAATTACATACTTCAATTTTGGAGAACGTTAAAACTTAAAATTCCAAGTCACCGAAGGCACAATACCGAAGAGAGCCAAGCGCGTCGCTTCTGTAGCACCTGCGGCATTGGTATCAAAATTAATGGAGTAGGCATTTTTGCGATTGTAGGCATTATAGACCGAGAAATTCAGACTGCTTTCCGATTCAGGTTTCTTGGTACTGAGTTCCCAAGTCGCGCCCAAATCCAAGCGGTGATAATCGGGCATACGGTCGCCATTGCGCTCGGAGTAGAGATTCACTAAATTGCCATCAATGAAGTATTTGCCCGTCGGGAAAGTCACGGCATCGCCTGTAGAATACACCCAACTTGCGGAAAGCGATAACTTAGGCGATACTTGATAAATTCCCACTAGCGAAATATCGTGCGTGCGGTCTTGACGCGCCGAGAACCATTCGCCATTATTGATTTCCTCATATTGTCGCTCCGATTTGCTCAAGGTATAGCTCAACCAACCCGTGAAATCGCCCTTTGTCTTTTCTAACAAAAACTCTGCCCCATACGCACGTCCCTCGCCGAATACCAATTCCGATTCGATGTCGGTATTGCCAAAAATCTCTGCGCCGTCCTTATAATCCACCGTGTTTTGGAGGTTTTTATAGTAGGTCTCCACGCTGAATTTGTAGTTATTATCCTTGAAATTTTTGAAATAACCCAGCGCGACTTGGTCTGCAATAGTCGGCTGCACTACAGGACTGCTCGGAAGCCATAAATCCGTCGGAGAACCCGAAGTCGAGTTAGAGAGCAAGTGCAAATACTGCGCGTTGCGGTTGTAGCTCATCTTTAGCGAGCTATTTTCATTGAGCAAATAAGTAGCGGCAAAGCGCGGTTCAAGATTGAAAGACGTATTGTAAAATTCGCCCTTTTCGTAGGTGTTTTCCGTTGGCAAACCCTCCGCATCTTCTGCAATGCCCGTCCCGATATTGCTGAATGAACTCAAGCGAAGCCCATAGCTGAGTTGGATGCGGTCGGAGACTTTCTGCTCATTGGCGATATAGATACCGCCTTCCAGGGCATCTTGCTTTTGTGCGGCATCCTGCACCTCATCATCGAAGGAGAAAGTGGAGGGCTGAAACTGATGATAAATGCCCTGCCAACCAAACGTAATTTCATTGTTTGGATTGAGGTAAAAGTTGTAATCTTGCTTTAGATTGTAGTCATAAATACCCGCATCCAAATCTATCTCTATGCCGCCATTATCCACATTGAAGCCATAATCGTATTCCGAATAAATGAAAGAAGTATTGGAAAACAACTTGCTATTGAAGATATGATTCCAACGTCCCGTGAAGGTGCGATTGCCCCAATCAAAGCCAAATTCATCCGTCCCCATTACATCTCTGCCCCAATAGCCCGACGCATAGACGCGATCCTTTTCACCGAGTTTGTAATTGGCTTTGAAATTCAGGTCGTAGAAGTAGAGGTCGAAATTGTCGAAGTCCTCCAAGAAAGGTTGCGCGAGGATGTCCGCATAGGTGCGTCGCCCAGAAACAACCACCGAACCCTGGTCTTTTACAATCGGGCCTTCTACGGTCACGCGCGAAGAAATCAAGCCCAAACCGCCCGATACTTGCCACTCTTTCATGTTGCCGTTTCGCATTCGTACATCCATCACCGAGGAGGCACGACCGCCGTATTGTGCAGGGATGCCGCCTTTATACATCTTCACATCTTTGAGCGCGTCCGAATTGAAAACCGAGAAGAAACCCAACAAATGCGAGGCATTATACACAGGAGCTTCATCCAAGAGAATGAGGTTTTGGTCGGCATCGCCACCGCGTACAAAAAAGCCGCTGCTACCTTCCGAACTCGCGCTGATGCCTGGCATGAGTTGCATGGTTTTTAGCACATCCTGTTCGCCCAGCAGTACAGGAATTTTCTTGAGGTCTTTCACATCCAAAGTCACCACGCTGACTTCGGTATTGGTGACATTGTCGTTCTCATTTTCGGCGGTTACGACCACTTCTGCCAATTGCGTGGCTGCTGTGCCGAGTTCCACGTTTTGTGTCACATCTTGGTCGAGCTCCACTTCCAAGACTTGGGTTTCGTAGCCGATGTAGGAGAAATTGATTTGGTAGGTTCCCTTTGGCAAGGTCAAAGAATAAAAGCCATATAGATTGGTGCTAACGCCCTGCGATGTACCCGCCACCGCTACCGAGGCGTACAATAATTCCTCGCCCGTATTGGCATCGCGCATATAGCCGCTGAGGGTGAAATTTTGCCCCCAAGCCAGACTCGCTACCAAGATAAATGCGAATAAGATGATTCCTTTTTTCATTGCAGATGTATCATGATTAGTTCTAGTAATTCTGATTTGCAATGCAAAAGTGAAGCATCTTTGAGCGCGACGCGCTGCTTATTTGGGTGAATTGAACTTTTGGTGGGGTGAATTGAACGGATAGATTCGCTTGTTTTAAAAAATTTATTCAATCAATGCTTTTGTATTAAGTTTTTTATGAAGTATCCCAACATTATTTTCTAATAAATCATTCGTTAAAGCCTCAATTACAGGAACACTAACCGCATTTCCCATTTGTTTATAAACTGCATTATCGTTTTCTAAAAGTTTATATGTTTCGGGAAACCCTTGTAGTCTAGCACATTCTCTTGGAGTCAATCGTCGTGCTTTTCCATTTTGTATAATACCTAAGCGATTCGCATCAGATGCAGTTAATGTTATTGAAATACTATCAGGATCAAGGAATTTGAATACCTCGAATGACATATTTCCGCAAACGGGATTATACTTATTGTCATAATTACTAAGGTATCCTTTTTCTATCAAAGAATTTGTCACTAAATCAAAGTTATCATGCTTATAAAAAGTCTCAATTTGTGTTTTAGTCAATGCTTTCCCGTCTTGATGTGTCCCAAATATTTTTTTTCTTCTATTCGCAATCAGAAGATTCATAAATTCTACTTCTTGCGGAGTACAAGTACCTTTTATACCTAGTTCCCAAGAGTGTATAGAATTACCGTTTCTTGTATCTATGAGGCGATAACCATTTAATTTGGATAAGTCGTCTCCTATAACAGACTTGAGTTGAGCAGTAAAAATAGGGGAACAATAGTGTTTTTTATCAGGCTGTTCTTCTAGGATGTCTTTTACTACTTTAACCTTTTGTGTTGTAAAAGTGCTAAATAGGCTTTGTTGAGTGCTTTGTAGTTTAAACTTATGGGAATCAGCAGCACCTGTATCAGAAATTAATTTTAGATGAAATTTTTCTTCCAAAATACCTACTATATAAATTCTGACTCTATTTTGAGGTACATTGAAATTGCTCGAATTTAGTAAGCGATACTCTACATTGTATCCAATGTTTTTTAATGAATTTATTATAGTCTTGAAAGTCCTTCCTTTATCATGTGTAGTCAATCCACGCACATTTTCCAGAATAAATCCTTTGGGTCTATATTTCTTCAAAAGTCGTTCTACCTCAAAAAATAAAGTTCCTCGAGTATCACCAAATCCTCGTTGTTTTCCAGCATACGAAAATGCCTGACAAGGAAAACCTGCAAGCATAAAGTCAAATTTAGGCAGTATGTCAACTGTCGTTATATCAGCGTAAGGATTATCTCCAAAGTTTAATTCATATGACTTACAAGCATTTTTATCTATTTCAGAGGAATAAACACAATTCGTTTCGATATTATGCTTTTTACAAGCTTGTTCAAAACCTAGTCTTATGCCTCCCGTACCAGCAAACAAGTCTATAAAACGTATCATTTAAGCTCATTTTTTATCCAATTTGCTAATAGTTCAAACTCTGATTGAGTATAAGCTACCGTACAATCACTATACGAACAAATTGTAGAAAGTGCCGAAGTGCGTTGAAAGTTTCCAGCACCATCTAAAACATAACCAATTTTATAGCCATTTTGATGCATCAAATTGAATCTATCCGCAGCTTGACCTGCTTTTCTTTCTATGGTACTATTCGTAGTTACTTGAAAACTTACTTCAACTCCTACTGACTTTTTACCTTTGGTCACTACGATATCGAAAGGCATTCCACCTTTTTTATCATAACCAGATAAGTGGATGTAACCATTTCGCGCAATGGTAAATTTCTCTCCTAATTTAGTTTTTAGAAATTCTATAATTTCTGTTTGAGCGAGTTGTCCTAAACTATTCGATGTTGCACCGCCCGTAATTCTGCTAACAAGTATGTATCGTTGCTTAACGAACTTTTTCAACTCTACATCATTTCCTAGCAATGTACCTATTTCACATTTATCAAGTCCTCCTTGTCCAGCAAATTCGGAGGTCGCCCCAAAAAGTAGTATAGCAATCATATCCTTTATCATTCCGTCCAATGCCCGTTCTTTTGATAAAGAGTCTCCACCAATACCTAATTTTTTATTGTTCAAGCCTTTCACAGGCAGGGTCACAAACTTGTATCTGTAAGATTGCGCCTTCCAGACAAAGTCGAAATAATATCCTTCATTATTCTTTGGAAAAATATTGGCAAAAGCCCGCCCCAGTCTCTGTATTGGTTCGCCTCCATAATCAGATAGCACTACTAAATGTTTTAGGAATAAATTACCTGGGAATTTAGCAACTTCGATGAGGTCAAAAATTTGAAATGGTCCTTTTTTGCTCAAACTAATTAGGTTTAGGAAGTCATCTTGAGTTTCCAATAACAATGGCAAAACATTGGCTAAAGCATTTTGGGTTTTCAATTTTTCGGGCCACCATAGCGTAGCTTTTCCTTGAAGTTCTTCGAGCGTTCTATTGTAATTTGTCATCTATGTGCTGTATTTAGAAGTGTACTGGAACTAAATATACAATTTGATGGCATAACTTCAAAGTTTTGAACATTTATGATTCACTAAATGAGCATAATAATCTTTTTATCCAAAACCTTTTTTATCCAAAATTAGACCCCAAAAACTCCCCCTCCAAAATCGCATAAGGATAAGCACACGTTTTGTTTTTTAACTAAACACAGAAAGTGTATCTAATCGTTCATGTGGCATTTCCAGTAGTTTAAAATCAAGTTAGACCAAAATACCCTAGACGAAATACACATAAACAGCAAGAGACGCAAGCATTGCGTCTCTCTACAAAGGTTTATAGCGCTTCTACCTCTCCAACTTAAAAGCCCTTTTAAAAAATGGTTAGCCTTTCGCGCAATAGCCTATTGCCCCCTAACTCTTGAAGGACAAAATAGTAGTTCCCTTTAGGAAGTCCTCGGATGGATAATTGCTGCAATCCTGTGCTTCCAACTAGCTGTTTTAAAACGACGCTGCCTTGCATATTATAAAGCTTCAATTGCCACTCATTAGCTTGAAGCGCATCATCTAGCAATTGGTAATAGACAATGCCTGTGGCTGGATTTGGAAAGACCTTTAATTGATTTTGTACTTGCCCATTTAGGGCTACATATACAATAGAAGAAAACTCATATTTGCCACCTTCATCTATTTGTTTGAGGCGATAATAATTAAGTTTTGATAAAGGAAAGTCATCTACATAGTTGTAGCTATTGGGTTCTAAACTAGTACCCGCACCAGCTACAAATCCAAGTTTTTCCCACAGCTTTGCGTCCTTACTTCTATACACTTCAAAGCCGCGATTGTTCTGTTCGGAAGCGGTTTGCCATTCCAAGGTTACTTGTTTTTGAGCAGTAGCAGTAGCTTTAAAATCAAGCAATTCGACAGGTACAATTACAAATTCATATGCACCTAAGTCTGGATTTGCGTCTCGGCTAAATCCTCTTTGGTCATTACTCATTGCGCCTACGGAGCTGCTAGGATTCACAGCAGGACTACTGGATGAAATGGCCATTGTTTTCGTAAAGCCTCCATTGTCAGCTAAAGTAGTCAATAAAGGATTGGTGCTGTAAGAAAAAGTAGGACAATTGCTACCTGCACATACCCCCACCAAGTTCTCCGTTTCTATGATAGTGGACTTGTTATAAATATCCTGTACAGCTCCAAAAAAGCCAGCCGTATTATTATAGACAATGGTGTTGTATATTGACAAATCCCCTTCATTATTGATACCACCGCCTGCTTTTCCATCATTTTTTAAAGCAGTATTATTAGCGATAGTAAGGTGCATAATGGTCATAGTACCAAGGTTATGAATCCCGCCACCTATAGTAAGGCTTGTATTAGCGGTAATAGTGGAGTTACTAATATCCATTGTGCCTGATGCGCTATTGTAAATACCAGCACCACCAGCATTTCCCTGTCCTGCTTGATTGTTATTGATAGTCGTATTTTGAATACTAAGGTTTCCACCGAAGTTATAAATTGCGCCACCTCTATTGCTCGCACTATTATTACTCAAACTGACGTGATTTAAAGCAAGCGTTCCAGCATTCGAAATGGCTGCTCCTAATACGGACTTTGCCCTGATAATGGCTAAACCATTAATTGTCACATCAGCCGAAGAAGAGGTACTAATAATCTGATAAGCTCCTACGCCGTCAATAGTAACTCCATAAGCGTTGATAATTATTTCTTCATCAATAATCGGTAATAATGTAGTGGCAGTAATAGTGCCTGTAACGGAGAAATTAATAGTATGCGGGCCAGGGGTCGCATTGGCAGTAGTAAGGGCTTCATAGAAAGAACCTGAACCCGTGAAATTCAATGTATTTACGGTTATTGTTGCAGCAAATCCACTACAATGTAGGCCAAGCAGTATAGTTACTACTAGTAAGAGTTTGTGTTGTTTCATAGCTTTTAAAAAATTTGTCGGAAAAAATCAAAAATTAGCAGATACGGGAGATGATAATACAGATGAGTTTGATTTAAAAAGAGAAGGTTGGCTTTAAGCTGTCACAAATATATAATAGTTTTCTGAAATATATCATTTATGGCTTAGAAGTTAGAGCAAATGTATCAAAAGAGACATTTGCCCTAACTACGTTCATCATTGTAATCTAAGGCGCAAGAGGTAAGCATCTGCGGTCATGTAGAGCGTTTTTTCATCGGGGCTTAGGGTGCAGTTGGCTGTAGCTTGGGTGGTTAAAATTCGGCCCAGTACTTTGCCTTCGGCATTCATTACCCACACGCCACCTGGGCCAGTAGCAAAGAGCGTCCCATTAGAATGTACCACCAAACCATCGGGTAAGCCCTTCATACCTGCTTCATTCACAAAAGCTGTCGCATCTTGTAGCATTCGGGTGTTCGTGAGCGTGCCATCTGCATGTATGTCGTACGCCATGTAGTGCGCGCCATTGGGGTCGGAGACGGCAACATAGAGTGTTTTTTCATCGGGCGAAAGCTCGATACCGTTCGGGCGCGTGAGTTCGTCGGTCAGTAAATCTACGCTACCATCCACATTCCTACGATAGACTCCTTGAAACGGAATTTCCTTGTTGGGGTCTTCCATTTGCTTGGGGAGTCCGTAAGGCGGATCGGTGAAATAGATATTTTCTTTACTATCAAATACCAAATCGTTGGGGCTATTGAAGCGTTTGCCTTCGTAGGTGTTGGCTAGGGTTTTAAATTGTGCTTTGGGTGCATTCAAAGGTGCGTCGAGTTGTGCGACTTGGCGTTCTCCATGCTGGCAAAGCACCAACTGACCTTTAGCATTTAAGATTAAGCCATTCGAGCCACCTTCCGGCAATTTCCCCTCGCCTAGATAACCCGATGGCTCAAGATATAACTGCAAGCTATCTTTTTCTGACCATCGCCAAATCCGATTTTCAGGCACATCCGAAAAAAGTAAACTATTCAATTCCTCCACCCAAACTGGTCCTTCTGACCAAGTGAAACCTTCAGCCAAGATTTCGATTTTAGCATCTTCGGCAATCATTTTTGACAAATCGCTATGGAGTACTTCTATTGCGCCAATTGTTTTGTACATTTTCTTTACTTCAGTTGATTTAGTTTCGGGCGGTGTGTTCTGCATACATGCTACACACAAGACACTAATAAGGAGGAATATTTTCTTCATATTTGTCATTTCATGCAATTTACGTAATTATTTAGAGCAGAGAAGAGAGACCATTCGCTTCGCTCATTGAGAGAAGAGAGATGGAATGTAATACAAAAAAACACTAGGGAATGAAGAGGAAAACACTTGTCCCTCTCTATTCCCTGCCCGTTCCATTCAGGCGGGTCTCAGTCCAAAGGACGGTCTCTGTTCTCACCTCTAAATAGTTACCAATTTACGAACAAAATATGAGCGAACGTGAAAAAATGCTAAATGGGGAAATCTACAACTCCAGAGACCCCGAATTAATCGCGCTTTACCACAAAGCTCGAAAGCTCATGCAAATGTATAATACCCTCTCGTCTGAAGAGAGCAAAACGCGCGAACGCATCCTAACTGATTTACTCGCTTTCAAAGGAAAAGGCGTTTGGATAGAAGCTCCTTTTTATTGCGACTATGGCGCGCATATTTCCGTAGGGGCGAATAGTTTCATCAATATGAATTGTCTGCTGCTAGATGATAATTACATCACTATTGGCAAAAATGCTTTGCTTGGCCCATCTGTTCAGATTTATACCGCCAATCATCCGCTAAAGGCTTCCGAGCGCATTGTCGAGTCCCCGAATGAAGACACCAACACAGCTACCTACTTGACCTATTCGCAACCTGTTACTATCGGTGATAATGTTTGGATAGGTGGTAATACGGTGATTATGCCTGGCGTAACGATTGGAAATAATGTAACCATTGGCGCGGCTTCTTTGGTTACAAAAGACATTCCTGACCATGTATTAGCGTTTGGAAATCCTTGTAGGGTGATTCGAACATTGGACTAAAAACTATCTTGCAATCGTTTGCGTAGATTTTTTATTTGGTGAAATAATGGGTTTTATTAGAGATTGTTTTTCTTGTGAGGAAAAGTTTTCAATTCGGCAGACAGTGTCTGCCGAATTGAGAAATACCAGATTATATCCGAAATCGTCGACGCTGTCGACGATTTTCAAATTGGTATCTTTAAATCAGATGGACAAAAAAATAGTTTAGATTGAAATCATATATCATGAAAAATACACTCATTCTCTTTTTCCTTTTTTGCACCACTATCCTTTTTGCCCAAAATAAAATAGACCGCATAGAACCACCCAATTGGTGGGCAGGTATGGAAAACAGCAGCCTACAATTGCTCGTACATGGTGATAATATTGGGCATTTGCGCCCAGAAATCAGCTATGAAGGCGTAAACATTGAGCAAGTAATTCGAGTAAAAAATCCGAATTATATATTTATAGACTTACGCTTAAATAAGGATATAAAAGCAGGCGATATCAGTATCAATTTCTACGATGGAGCGCGCAAAGCAGAAACGCACGCCTACCCTATCCTAGCCCGCGACGGCAAAGGACGCAAGGGCTTCGATAATAGCGATGTACTTTACCTCATCACGCCCGACCGCTTTGCGAATGGCGATGCTAGTAATGATGACATCGAAGGTATGCGCGAAAAAGCAAATCGCAAGAATAAAGGTGGACGACATGGCGGCGATATTCAAGGCATTATTGATAATTTGGATTATATCGCAGATATGGGTTTTACAGCGATTTGGCTCAATCCCGTGCTAGAAAATGATATGGAAGAATACTCCTATCATGGTTATTCTACTACGGATTATTATCGGGTAGATGCACGCTTTGGAACGAATGAGCAGTATCAAGAATTAAGCAAAAAAGCATCCGAAAAAGGCATTAAGCTCATCATGGATATGATTGTGAATCATTGTGGTTCTTTTCATTGGTGGATGGATGATACCCCAACGGATGACTGGATCAATGAATGGTCAGAATACACCAATACCAATCACCGAAAAGTGACGATTCAAGACCCTTATGCTTCCAAAATTGATGTAAAAACCTTTACGGATGGTTGGTTCGTGCCTACTATGCCCGACTTGAATCAGCGCAATCCGCTAATGGCAAATTATTTGACGCAAAATGCGATTTGGTGGATTGAATATTTGAGTCTGGCGGGTATTCGCATGGATACGTATCCTTATCCTGATATGGATTATATGACCGAATGGACAGCCCGCGTGATGGAAGAGTATCCTGACTTCAATGTGGTGGGTGAAGAGTGGTTTGGCGACCCCGCGATAGTGGCGTATTGGCAGCAAGGCAAAAAGAATCCGAATGGCTATACCTCTTCATTGAAAAGCTTGATGGACTTCCCTGTGCAAGAAAAAATGGTAAAAGCCCTCACCTCCGAAGAAGACTGGGGAACAGGCGTGATAGAACTCTACGAAATGTTGGCGAAAGATTTCCTCTACGCTGACCCTAGCGTGCTGGTTACTTTCCCTGACAATCACGATATGAGCCGCATTTTCACGCAGGTAAATGAGGACTATGACCTCTTTCGCCAAGCTATGGTTTTTACACTAACGACGCGCGGTACGCCCCAAATTTATTACGGTACAGAAATATTAATGAAAAATCCTGGCACAGGCGATCATGGTATTATTCGTTCTGATTTTCCTGGCGGTTGGAAAGGTGATGCTATTAATGGTTTTACAGGAAAAGGCTTGAGCGAACAGGAACAAGAAGCCAAAGAATTTGTACGAAAACTACTCCAATGGCGCAAAAGCAAAGAGGTGATCCATACAGGAAAACTCATGCACTTCGCGCCACAAATGCGTTCGGGTGTTTATGTCTATTTCCGCTACAATGATACCGATAAAGTAATGGTGGTACTCAACAAAAATGAAGGCAACACTACCCTCTCCCTCGACCAATATGCAGAGATGCTGGAAGGCATTTCTTCGGCTACGGATGTGCTAAGTGGGAAGACCTATGATTTGAAAAAATCCATTGAGTTGCCAAGTCGGGAGGCTTTGATTTTGGAGTTGAAATAAGTCTTTATTCGTCGGACGCTTTTGGAAGCGTCCGACGAATTATTGTAAAATGCAAAAATCAAAAAAAAACTAAAATTTTACAAAAATTAAATTTTACATATTTTTCACCCAAAAAATACGTATCTTGCAAGATATTAATTCGCAATAATATTGAAAATCCAATTATATAATTACTGCTTAAGCTATTCTATAAGTAAAAGCGATTACCGAGTATAACACAAGACCAGAATACAACTCCCTACTTTGTAGCAATAGCACAATTCTAACATTTCACGGATTTCACAACAAACGCTTATCAGTTGAGAAAATAACCTTTCTCCCTTATCTAGCGATGAAATCCCCCTTTATTTCACAATAAGGAATTCAGCGTTCCTAAAAATGAAAAATCATGAAAACTCGCGTTCATTATTCCCGCTTTTTATTGGTAATCTTTTTCTGCATAAGTTTAGTGCCAGCTTTTGCTTGTCTGGACTTACCTGAGCATCCTCCAGAGGTCGAAATTATTCCCTGCTATGGGCCAAACAACGAGATGAAAGTCATCTTAAAAAATTATGATACCTATGGGGCAAGTGTGGGCGAATATTGTGCTTGTGCATTGAATATTCCAGTCACTTTTGGTACCGTAACGAGTGCTTCCATTGTACATTCTGGGACATTTACCCCCGTCAATGGCTGGTCATTCATGCCTGACCCAGACACGCAATTTCCTACTCCTGCGAACTGGCAGGGCTTTTCGTCCGCAGTTAGCACTTCTATTGGAGTGGGTATTCCTGTGGATATAGTATTCTGTGTTACGCCTTTTTGTGAGCATGGAGATGGTGGACAAGGGCAAAACTGCGATTGTGGAGAAGAAGTGTCAGAGTTATTGAATATTCTAACGAATAACCCACCCGCTATTGGCACAGGTGGTGCAGATGCGAATGGCGTACCAGACCATCATCTTTCGGAAATGCCACTTGGTAATATTACGATGGGCAATCTAATTTTTGTAGATGAGTATAATGATGGCATTCCGGACAACTATTCGCCTATAAATGGGAGCGTTTTAGAAGAGACAGATGGCACATTAATCGTATCGCCAGCTAGTCCAGGTGCTAGTTGTGGCGTGGCAATTGAAAATCCAACACAGAAAAGTGATTTTAATTCATGCAATCCTGATGTAGCATGGTATTTCAATATTGATACCGCTCCCTCAGCCGACAATTCGGAATTGAGAGAGATAATGATAGAAGCAGTAGGGGTAGATGGAGGCATTTTGGAACGTGTGATTTATGATTACCAAAATCAGCTCATTTATAATGTTACGCGCAACCCTATCACAGGGCAAGAGGAAGCAGAATTGGTCGGCGCTATGGAAGATGGTACAGGCAATAGAGCCGAACGAAAAAGAAGTTACTCCTGGTGGCCGCCAACCTGTAAAGGTCCTCGTTGTGATTATGGGTTTCAGGTGGAACTTGGCAATCCACCAGATATTATCTTTGTTGCACGTTGGCGAATTGGGAAGTTAAGCGCGCAAATAAGCGGTGACAAGATAGAGTCCTTGTCGCACTTAAATGTGACTGCAAATAGTGATTTCTATGTCTTTCGCTCAGAATTTAGGGCTGATACCGCAGTACCTACGGACTTAGAAGACACTTGGAGTATAGCCCCCACGCAGTATAATACGACGGGGGGCGAAACGGGCAGTCTGATGGGCGAAGGTTTTTTAAGTGCTGGCGTATTGCAAATATCTATTGACGGAACTGTTGTACCACATAGCGTAGTAAGCGATACTCAAATTGATTTTATCACTCCACCAGGTATTCTAGGCGATGCTACTTTAACGTATTTAACAAGTCGTCAAGAAGTGAAACTAAAAATGAATTTCTATAATATGGCTCCGTTTGAAATTAATACTTCAACACCGCCTTTGGTCGGGCAATTGGGGCAGCCGATGAGTTATTTATTTCAAGCTACTGGACTTGCTGGAGCAAACTTTGGATTAGCCTATGGTCAGCTACCAGCAGGGTTGATGCTCAATTCTTCTGGTTTGCTGAGTGGTACACCTACGGAAGCAGGGGTGTTTCCATTGTTCATAGCAGCACAAGATGACTTAGGCAATAGAGATATAAAAATCTTTTTTCTAGAGGTGCAACAAGGCTTTTTAGACCTCGCAGTCAAAGTATTTTTACAAGGCAGTCTAGATATGGCTGACCAATTGATGAATAATAACTTGAGTACAAATAGCTTATTACCTCTCCAAGACCCTTATGGTTTTAATCAGTTTATCACCAATGCAAATCTACTTAATGGCGCAGGTTCAGATATTGATGCTATTGTAGATTGGGTATTGGTGGAACTACGTAAGGTGGATAGTCCAACGGTAGCTGCGGAATCTGTAGTTGCCCTACTTCGACGCGACGGCAATATAGTGGACTTAGATGGTGCTTCATCCTTACAATTCTGTGGACTTCCTACTGGAGAATATCATGTAGTAGTAAAACATCGTAATCATTTGGGGGTAATGTCTAATAAATTAGTAACAGTAGAGTAAAATCCTATGCATTCGTCGGACGCTTTTGAAAGCGTCCGACGAATTTTCTTGTTCTGAAAAATCACCGCAATATCCAATCCTTCTGTT
>JAHDCQ010000530.1 GCA_020629845.1 Saprospiraceae bacterium
TTGTTGAACAAAGCTCCTCCGTCGCAGCCTTTCCAACTGTTCTTAATGCTTATTGTTAGTGTAGTATTTCACTAAAAATATTATTCAAAGTTATGCAAAAAAAGCTATAAAAGCACAGGCGATGCCGTTTTGGATACTGCCTTAGAAAAGATGGATGCGCACATGAACCTCTTAGGCAACGCCTTTGCCACCCGACAAAATTATCTACGTGGGCTGCGTGCCTTAATGCTGCACTACAAGCGTCTACCCGAAGCCTGCACGGTAGATGAAATCAAGTGCTTTCTGGTTCATCAACGCGACAAGAAGCAGTACAGTTCCTCCACAGTCAACCTACGGGTGTGTGCCTTGAAATACTACTTTCGAGAGGTGGTGGGGCGCTTAGATTTGGTAGTCGCTATTCCCAATCCACGAGTAAGCAAATTCGATGTGGAGATATTGAGTATCGAAGAAGTGTTACAACTACGGCGCGCTTGTCGGGATATGCGGCAGTTACTTTTGGTGGATTTATTGTATGATGCAGGGCTTCGGGTACGCGAAGTAGTACGCCTACGCGTGAGTGATTTTGACAAACATCATCGCACAATTACGATTCGCAATTCCAAAGGCAACAAAACCCGTGTGGTGCAATATGGAGCGGGCTTGCGCCAGAGTTTGCGGGCTTATTGCAAAGCCAGAGGCGGCGTTCCAAAGGCGACTTTGATAGAAAGTTATAAAGAAAAAGGGCAGCCCTTGAGCAAGCGTGGCGTACAGCACATCATTCGCCAAATCGTGAAGCGTTCGGGTATCAAAAAGCGCATTTCTCCGCATAGCTTGCGCCACACTTATGCCGTGCATTATCTGAATGCAGGGGGAAGTTTGCAACAACTTCAACAACTGCTCGGACATGAGCATATCACAACCACTTTACACTACCTCAAATAGGCTAATCCAGTAGAGTCGAAGCGCGTTTCGGTCTTGGATACGTGTTTGGCGACTAAGTCGAAGCAGGGCAAAGGATGAAGCTACCCAAATTTGAACTTGCCGAAGTGGTTCATCGCTTCTGTGATAAAATTCGACACCGACTTTCGGCACATCAGCAACGTACTTTATCTGCTATTGAACGTTGCAGAACCTCAACTTTGGGAGGGCATATTGATGCCTGTGATAGCTGTGGACATTTGCATATCAGCTACAATTCTTGTCGCAATCGGCACTGTCCAAAGTGCCAGGGCGTAAACAAGGAAATGTTCAGTATTGAACAAGAAGAACTCTTGTTGCCTGTGGCGTATTACCACATGGTTTTCACGCTGCCGCATGAACTCAATGTTCTTTGCATCAGCAATCCGAAAATAATGTACGGCTTGCTCTTTGAAGCGGCTTGGCATACGCTCAATACGCTGGCCAGAGATGACAAATGGCTAGGCGCGAAAACGGCTGTCACGATGGTATTACACACCTGGTCACAAAGCCTCCAACTGCATCCACACGTCCACTGTATTGTACCGAATGGCGGACTGGACAAAGCGGGGAATTGGCAGTATCCGCGTAAAAGTGGAGCGGATGGACAAGGTAGATTTTTGTTTCCAGTAGCTGCCATGAAAAAGCTGTATCGGGGCTACTTTATGGCGCAGCTTAAAGCGAAAATTGAAGCAGGCGAACTCGACTTGCCAGCTGATTTTCCGTCTGGAAAGGCTTACAAATCATGGAAAAACACCTTATACGAAAAAGATTGGGTCGTCTATACAAAGCAGCCCTTTAGCGGAGTCAAAAAGGTGGTGGATTACTTGGCAAGATACTCCCACCGTGTGGCGATTACGAACCATCGCATCAAAAATATCAGCGATACCGAAGTCACTTTTGAGTATAAGGACTATAAGGATGGCGCAAAGAAAAAGCAAATGACACTCAAAGGCGAGGAGTTTTTGCGGCGATTTTGTCTGCATATCCTGCCCAAGGGTTTTCGCAAAGTCCGAAAGTATGGTTTGGTCTCCAATGCGAGTAAGAAAACCGATATTCCAAAGGCACGAAAAGCACTTGGCATGCGCTTGCAAGCAGAGCTCTCCAACAGCAAAGAACGCAAGGCAAAAGCTCTAGCACGCTTGTTTGGAAATGAAGTAAACCAATGTCCCTATTGCAAAAGCGGTAAGATGCAAACGATTGGCATACTGCCGCCCGAACGCGCACCGCCTATGAAGCCTATGCCGTCACAAGCCTAAAAACAACCTTGATTTTGTACCCGCTAGCGTACAACAGCCACTGTTATGCCCAAACACATCAAAAACGCAAAAAAACGCTTGTTTTTATAGGCACTCGAAGAGCCAAATCGAAGCCCAAAAACAAAAAAAGGCAGCATCGCCACCTATTGGACACAAATCGTCCACCTTAAAATCCTGCTCCTACAAAAGCAAATTCCATAGCACAGTCCTAAACCCGCTTCGTTCAACCTAGCCTGATTGTCGGGCGTA
>JAHDCQ010000531.1 GCA_020629845.1 Saprospiraceae bacterium
ATTGCTGACTTTATCCTTTGGAAGGCTGATAAATCTCATATCATCGCGGCCCGATTCAAAGAAAAGTGTTGTGCCTTCGAGATGGCTAATTTTTTCTAAATTAATGCAATAGCTACTTCCTATCATGATGAAATTCTGAAAGACTTTCCGCACCTGAAAGGCAATGAACCCAATATTCCCACTCATGCTTTGCGTCTCTCGATTGGAGGAAAAATGAATGAGCGTTTTATCGCCATTGCCTTCGAAGTAGAGGATTTCATCGCGGCTATAAAAGGTACAACCACCGCGTTTCGACACACCAATTTTGCGATTTTGTAAGGCTAAAATACGTGGCACAGACATGGTTTCCCAATAATCAAAGTCGCTGAGGATGTTCATAATTCTATCCAGAAAGACATCACTATTATCTAGCAAATTTTTAGGTAAAAAACATTGTAAAGACACCCCCAATTGCTGCACCCGCTTGGAATATTCTTGCTCATCGTAGTGATTGGTCAAGAAAACTACAGGGAAATTATTTCTAGCGAGCAGTTGCTTGGCTGTATCAATGCCATCCTTATCACTTGTACGAAGATGAATGTCTAGGATGCAAAAATTAGGCACGCCTTGCACTTGGATGTAGCGTTCTGCTTCTTCCGAATTGCGAACGTGGTGCAACTCAAAACCGTGTTCTTGCAAGATGTCTTGTATCGCTTCAAAATCACGATTGCGGTCTTCAATCACTAGGGTTCTTATCATTTGCTTGTAGGTTTTAATTTATCTAATGGCAACTGAATCAAAAATTCTGTACCGCCTTCTTCTGGCAATCGAATATCAATCGTACCAAACCAATCTTCTACGGTATTATGTAAATTTTTCAAGCCAAAGTTGAAATCTTTTGGCGATGTATGCAAGCCTGGCCCATTATCTTTGAAAAATAGAACGAGCGCGTCCGTAGTTTCATTTATAGTGACTGTAATAGCTAGTTTTTTATCTGCTTGAGTGCCGAATGCTTTATGGGCATTTAGTGCAATTTCCAATACTATTTGTCCCATATCTTTCGTCGCTTCGGGGTCGAGTGTCCAATTTTCGGGTAAGTCAATATTTACCTTATACTCATCCGTAGCATGAAATAATTGGACATCATCGGTGAGGTCTTCTAGGTAGGCGCGCAAGCCAATATCTACGCCTTTTTCGCGGCTTTCGTGGATGTGATTGTGAATTTTACTGAGGTGGGCGACCCGCTTCATAAAGTTTTGTAAGACTTCATCCGTTTGGCGATTTTCTTCTTTAGCTACTTGTTTCAAATCGAGGCGCAAAGCACGTAAGCCGCTCCGAATGGCATGATTCATTTCGCGGCGCATTTTCTTTTCGGCACGCATTTTATTATAGCCATACCAGCTCAATATTAAGCCAAAAAATAAGACAATCAAAAATACGCGATAGAACAGCGCGACCAACAGTTGATTACTCACACTCGCTTCTTCCATAAAGGGAAATAATTGCCCATAAAATGTAATTGCTAGGGTGAAGCCGACTAAAAAATTCATCTTCGGTAAGCCGCGCACAGAAAAGGCACTATTCATAGAGAGCAGCAGGAGTAAAATGGTGACGATACCGAATAAAAAATCTGGAATGGACGCATAAAAAGGCTTCAAACTAGTGCCAAAAAATAGGATAATATCTAGGCAAAGTACTAAGGCGGTCAATATCCAAATATTGCGTCCTTTACGGAGACGTTTGAGTATCTCCCAATCCCACCAAGAGGGTTTGTCTTGCTCCTCGAAGGTGAAATATTTAGTAGAAAATAAGAACCCCCCACTATTAAGGGTCGAAAGTATTTGAGCTATGGCTTTATAGGTGCGCCCGCTCTCATCCATGTGCATAAAGCAAACTACGCTGATTTGCCAACACAAAATCGCACCGATAATGCCTAGTGCCCCAATGTCGGTCTTTTCCCAATAGCGCACTTCCAGATTGCGAATGGTATAATTCCGAACAATAATAAGCGCGATACCTGCGAAGCCCGTAAAAAGCGTAAGTCCCATGCCATAAAACATCTGGATGGGTTCATGCAAATGATCGGCTTGGAAATAAGCAATTCCTCCTATAACCGAAACGGCTAAGAATGCCCCAACAAAGGTGTAGGAAATGATATAGTTTAAATCCCAATGGCGCATGGATAGATTTGAAATATAAGATATGAGATGTGAGTCTGCATGGTACTTGTATTTTTTAGGATTAATAGTACACTTTTCTTACTACAATAGCTAGGCTTGCGCCTATAATTCAGGTTTTTTATCCTAAATTTTAGAAGAATGCAAAGACCAAATAGAAATGACTAAAAATAGGCCTGGAATGCCGTGATCTTGGATAAGCATTTCTTACAGCTTGGCTTTAAGCGAGCTTTGTATGGAATGCGTAAGGGTTCAATGAGTGAATTAAAGAATTTTGAATGAGTGA
>JAHDCQ010000115.1 GCA_020629845.1 Saprospiraceae bacterium
ATGATACGATGCTGTAATGATACGATGCTGTAATGATACGATGCTGTAATGATACCTTTAGTTAAGGACATTGTAACATTATCGCATTATATCATTACAGCATTAAATTACCCCTCTATACGACCATTCGGTCAATGGGCATCGCTAAAATACCTTCTGCACCTACGCGCCTCAAATCGCTGACGACATTCCAAAAGTCATCCTCATTCATTACCGCATGAATAGCGAGCCAGTCTTCTTTGTTTAAGTGCATTACGGTTGGCGCAGTTACGCCTGGTAGCATATTGATGATTTTTTCCTTGAGATTTTTGTGTGCATTGAGCATTACATAGGTTTTTTTGCGGCCATTAAAAACCGTATCAATACGGAAGAGGAGTTCTTCTAATAGACTTTGTTGCTGCTCATCCAGTTGCTTATTCGCAATCATTACAGCCTCGGACTGCATTACTACTTCTACTTCCTTTAAGCCATTGCTACGCAGCGTACCACCTGTGCTTACGATGTCAAAAATGCCATCTGCCAATCCAATGCCAGGTGCAATTTCTACTGAGCCGCTAATATCTTTAATATCAACGCTATTGACTTTATTCTCTAGGAAACGTTCCAAAATAGAGCGATAGGAAGTAGCGATGGTTTTGCCTTCAAAATAGCTCACATCCTGATAATCTTCATTTTTAGGAATGGCAATAGAAAGGCGACATTTCCCAAAGCCCAATCGCTTCACAATATCCGCATCACAGGCTTTACCGATCACCACATTTTCGCCTAAAATGCCAATATCTACCGTACCATCTTCTACATATTGTGGAATATCTGCACTTCGAAGCAACAAGATTTCTAATGGAAAATTCGTCGCTTTTGTCATTAGGGTACGCTTACCTATTCGATATTTTATGCCACATTCTTGAAGCAATTCGTGGGATTGTTCGCTGAGTCGCCCTGACTTTTGCAATGCAATACGCAGTTGGGTATCCATAAATTGTATTTAATCGCCTATTTTAAAAGGCCGCAAAAGTAGGAAATGCGAAACAAAGCTTTTGGGTTCATGGAGATTTAAATATCATATTTAGGTTAAAAATAAATTTCTACTTTCTTCCAAAATCCGCAGGAATTTCTCCCCAACTTTTCGTGTCCCATTTCAAAATCGGCACGCGAAAGTCATGGGTTTTGAGCCAGTTTTCAGCACGTGTTACCAATTGATATAGGAAAGCTGTGCTGCTATTGCGAGCTAGGGTCGTGTTAGCTTTTTTCTTTTTTACCCAAAGCATTGCCGTTCTAGAATCCGAGTAAATGGGCAGCTCAATACCTTGTCGTTCTAGCATTGCCAAGCCATGTACAATGGCTAGGAATTCGCCCACATTATTCGTACCGACATGGAATTTTTGATGAAATAATTGCACCCCTGTCTTCGTGTCCACACCTTGATACTCCATACGGCCAGGGTTGCCACCACAAGCAGCATCTACGGCTATGCTTTCCCAGATAATATCTTTTTGAGAGCCGGTGCCACTTGCTTTAGGTTTTTTTGAACTCGTACTTTTTTTGCTGTAGTCAATAAAGTCATTATAATCACTTCTAAAAGCTAAGGTCGCTTCTTCGGCACTCGTAAAGGATTTGTATTTCGCCCCCGGAAATGCCTTGATTTGCAATTGGCAGTCCGTCCAACTATCATATATCCCGGGCTGATGTCCTTGCCACACTACGTAATATTTTTTCTTCTTTTTTGCCATCTACTGTTATTCTTCTTACTTTGGTTAAAGGTACGTTAAACCGTCTGAATGGAATAGTTTTTACGTTAACTTTGTTGAAAACGTAAGTGTTTATAACGTATTGTCCATTTGAGGGTTTGATAATTTGAAAAGACACCAACAAATGCTCAAATATTTACATCTCATGTCTATTTGACCAAACAAAAATCTTATGAATAAAAGGGCTATTCAATGGATTATCGGCTTAATGGCTGCGGCTTCTATTGGTATCATCATTCTGCAATTTACGCTTATTCGTTCGGCGGTTTCTATGAAGGAGACCGAGTTCGAGCAAGATGTATTTGATGCACTCAATGCCGTAGCAGAAAACCTAGAGGAGCAAGAACGCTATGAAGCGATGCGTCACTTCAATGGCTATTCGCGGCTGCATTATCAGCAAATCAAGACGGGGGATAATAATATTGTGATTGAAAGCTATAATAAGGCTTTTGGAGAGTATAATGATGCCTTGAAAGGGAATAGCAATTTATTGGCTTCTCTTGGTGAAAGTGGTTTGTTTGGGGCATTACGTTCAGACAATATGCCTGTAGAAACCCGCATTCCTAGTCTTGAACAATTGGACGAACTCATCAAGCAAGAACTAGCTGATAGAGGCATTAAGATAGACTATAGCTACGGTGTATTCTCGAATCCTGATAATACCTTTGTCATTACTGATGGACATTATACCGCCAAAGACGACAGTCCTAAAAGTTTCCTGCCTGGCGTAAAAAACCTTTATACTTCGGACTATCGCGTGAGTTTATTTTCGCAGACTAGTCAGGGCAAACCACCAGGGATGCTCATGATTTTTTTCCCTAATATTACGGGTTTTGTATGGAGTAAAGTGTGGCTGAATATATTGGCTTCTATTCTTTTTACGGGTATCATGATGTATTGCTTCATGTACACGATTAATGTCATTTTCCGACAGAAAAAACTCTCGGAAATGAAGACCGATTTTATGAATAATATGACCCACGAATTCAAGACACCTATCGCTACCATCTCATTGGCTGCGGATTCCATCAATAGTCCTATGATAGCTGGAAATCCTGATAAGGTACAGCGTTTTGCGAATATCATTAAGCAAGAAAATCGTCGTATGAATAGCCAAGTGGAGAAAGTACTCCAAATGGCGAGTTTGGATAAGGACGATTTCAGCCTGAAACTCACAGGTGTAAATCTGCATGAAGTAATAAAAACGGCAGTAGAAAACATCGGACTACAAGTAGAAAAACGTGGCGGCAAAGCCTATGCTGACCTCAAAGCCGAGCGTTCTTTAGTAGAGGGTGATATGACGCATATTTCCAATATCGTTAATAATTTGCTGGATAATGCGAATAAATATTCCCCCGACAATCCTGAAATTTCCGTTCATACGCGCAATGTGCCGAATGGCGTAGAGGTCATTATAAAAGACCGAGGCATGGGCATGACGAAAGAGGCGCGCAAACATATCTTCGATAAATTTTACCGCGTCCATACAGGCGATATTCACGATGTGAAGGGCTTTGGTTTGGGCTTAAGCTACGTAAAAGCCATGATGACCGCCCACAAAGGTACGATAGATGTAAAAAGTGAACTCGGTAAGGGCAGTAGCTTTATTTTGTTCTTTCCGTTTTATATTGGGTAGGCAAACTATGGGGCTGATTTTGCGTTTAATTTTCGTAATTTCGTTTTCCAAGTTTATTTTACAATTACGAAAAAAGATATATGCCACAAGCTAGTAAATATGAATCGAACGATAATCCATCCTTAGTAGAAGATGGGCAGATTAATATTTACGGCGAAGAAGAGACTTTAGTGAAGAATGTTTGGGACACATCAGTCAAAGTAGAGGAAAATGGTTATTACTGGAAAAAAACTCCTATTGTTCAGGAAGGTGGTGAAATACCCAATGATAAACCTTTAGTAGTAGAATTATTCTGTGGCTGTGGTGGCACTTCTTTAGGCTTCGAAATGGCAGATTATGAAGTGGTTTTGGGCTGCGATATTCATGCGCCTTCTATTCAAACCTTCCGAAAAAATCATCCGAAGGCTGCTACTATTTTAGGCGATGTGAAACAAGTGAATCCCGAAACTATTAAAGCACTACTCGGTGGTCGCCAATTGGATGTTTTAATTGGTGGCATTCCCTGCCAAGGATTTTCCCTGAATAATAGGAAGCGACACGCCAATGACGACCGAAATTTCATGTATAAAGAATTTGTACGCTTTGTAGAGATTTTACAGCCCAAAGTGGTCGTATTAGAGAATGTGTCGGGTATGAAAAGTACTGGCAATTTTGTGGAAGCAATAGAGCAAGACTTGAGTAGCGTGGGAAAGATGCAAGTAAAAAGTCAATTGCTATACGCGCCTGATTATGGGGTACCACAAAGGCGTACGCGCCTCGTGTTTGTAGGTATTCAAGGAGCAATATTTGACTTTGATACCGTCATAAAAACACATGGGCCAACTACTGAGAATGCCTATGTGACGATAAAGGATGCTATTGGTGATTTACCTTCTTTAAAACCCAAAGAAACGAAGACCAAGTATAAAACATCTCCCTTCTCGGACTATCAAAAAATGATGCGGGCGAATAGTAAAAAAGTAACTTGCCATACTGCGCCAAATCATCCCAATGCAACCGTAGAACGCATCAAAAATACCAAGCCAGGCGAACCTATGTATCCACGTTTTCGGCAGCGTATTCGACTAGGGTGGGATATTTTGAGTCCTACGCAAGTATCGGGAGGCATTCGCCCGCAGTTTCAACTTGGACATCCTCAAGATGCGCGCGGCTTAACCATCCGAGAGCGTTGCCGTATCCAAAGTTTTCCTGATGATTTTGTAGTAGAAGGTGGAACCGTGCAAGGAAGGGTACAAACAGGAAATGCCGTACCGCCTCTGCTTGCAAAAGCGGTTGCTTTGGCGATAAAAGCGTACCTATAATGAAGTATAGGATTTGGTATAGTACTGAAAGTTTCGCTGATTATATCATCAATAATACGGCATTAAAAAAGAAAAATTTTGTAAAGAAGAAAATGTATGAAAGCGATGCAAATAACGCACGTAGTTTTCATACGATGCCTGACCATATTAAAAAAATACTCTATCTAGATGCCCCCGATTTAATTGTTGAAATAGACCATGAACCTATTTTTTCGGTTGAAGTTTCCACAGAAGCAGGCACGGGACATAATGTTTTTCAGCGTTTTGCACGCTTGGCAGCATCTGTCGAAAATAACGTTCCTTCATTTTATATCTACCCTGAAGCCGTCATTATCACAAGAAAAAATACTGCGCCAAGATGGGATAGAATCAATCCGCTTATTTTTAAAGCATTAGATGATGTAATGAGTATTTACAAAATCCCCTCTCTCTTTTACTATTTTCCAACAGATTTCAGAACACAGACTATTGCTGCTGAAGCTCCAAATTTATTGCAGAAAGGATTGCAGTATGATCCAAATCGAAACTACGCAGGCAGTCCACTAGGCACAGATGAGGAAATGATAGCCATGTTCAAATCAATGAATGAAATTGTGGAAGTGGTAGAAAAACATGGCGTGATACAAGGAAGAGAAAAACTTTTAAGTAGACGACCGATCATAGATAGAAGGGCGTTTATGAATCAAGAGTTTGTTCGGAAAGGAGGAACTTTAAGCACCTCTCCACTTTCAGCAGTCGAAAAAATCCCTACCGCTTATCTCTTAAATCATTTGAGTCAGTATGAAAATAAACACTATCAAGTAGGGGAGTTATTGCGTAGCAGAAAGGAGACTATTGTGTATAAGGTAAACGCTAAATTTAGAGGCGATCCTTACCCTGGAGCCCTGGCAGCAATTGATTATTTAGTATGTCGAGAAGGAAAAACCTTTGAGGAGCGAAAGTATAATTTAATAATGGCTTGGGGAAAACTGACCGTCGATGATGCTAATAAAACGCTTCAGCTTAGTAGCACAAAAAGTACCATAAACGATTTTATCCATTCCGTACAAGCTAGTGAAAATAAGAATATTTTATCCAAAAGTTATGCTGAAATAGCACATCAAGAAATTCCTAGATACTATATGCAAGTTAGATACGGCTCAACATATTCAAAGGTCAAACACATAAGAGTTTTTTCCTATTTCGCAGATGCAATTTTATTTCCTGATGGTGCTTTATGGAGAGATGCCTAATGACAGAAGAACGCGTAACAAAACATATATTGAATTGGTTAGAATCCAACAACTGGACGCTTGTTTGTTATGACTTTCCACAAAGTGGCACAGGCATTCTATTACATCCGAATGAAGCAATAAAAACAGAAAAGAACAAAGGGGGCATCATCCCCGATATCATCGCTGTGAAGCAGCATAAAGCCGTCTTTTTCGAGAATAAAAACCGCTTTTATAAAGCGGATTTTGATAAGCTAAAGGAGATTAAAACGAATGATAAGTATTCAGAGGCTTTAAGCACTTTGCTAAAAGGACATGAAGTAAGGGCGATTTACTATGGAATAGGAATGCCGCATACTTCAAAAAATATAGATAAAGCTAGAGAACATTTGGCACAAATTGACTTTTTAGTTGTAGTAGATAATGAGGGGCAAGTTGCTATCACTTACGACAACTCGGATATTTTTAAATAAGGGCTTCGGAAAAAAATAAACTACGTGAAATGAGGCAGGTGTTTTTACATTCAACAAGGCATGAAAACCGCGCATAGCCGTAGCTACGTAAGGCTTTTCATAACGAAGTTGAATGAAAAAAGACCAACTCAGGCGCGTAGTTTATTTTTTTCCGAAGCCCTAAACACCACCCATGCTTGCAAAACGAATCATTCCCTGCCTAGACATCAAGGACGGACGCACCGTGAAAGGCGTAAATTTCGTAGACCTCCGCGATGCGGGCGACCCCGTAGAACTCGGTGCGATATATAGCCAAAAAGGAGCCGATGAACTCGTCTTTTTGGACATTACCGCTACGCACGAAAAGCGGAAAACCCTCTCTGCCTTAGCGCGACAAATTGCAGCACATCTCAATATTCCCTTCACTATTGGTGGTGGTATTGGCTCGGTAGCAGATGCGGAAATATTGCTGGAATCGGGGGCGGATAAGGTGTCTATCAATTCGGCGGCGGTACGCAATCCTGCGCTGATAGAAGACTTAGCGAAACGCTTTGGAAGTCAGTTTGTAGTGGTAGCCATTGATGCGCGACAAGTGGCGGACGAATGGATAGTACATGTGAGCGGTGGCCGCAAAGCAACCGACAAAAAACTTTTCTCGTGGGCAAAGGAGTGTGCAGATAGAGGCGCGGGCGAAATCCTCTTTACTTCTATGGATAATGATGGCACAAAAGCGGGTTTTGCGAATGCAGCCACAGCACATTTATCCGATACTTTGCCTATCCCCATCATCGCTTCAGGTGGGGCAGGCACTATGGAGCATTTCTATGATGTTTTCACCGAAGGAAAGGCAGATGCGGGGCTGGCTGCGAGTATTTTTCATTTTAAGGAAATTGAAATTGTAGACCTGAAACGCTATTTGAAGGATAAGGGCGTGGCGGTGCGAGTATAGATTTTTATCAGGAAAAAAAAATGGCTCTTTGCCAATTTTTGCAAGATGGACGGGCGACTCCAAGTTCGCCTGTCAATTTAGTCAGTAAATTAAGTCTCACATCTCATATCTAGCCATCTCACATCTATTTTATACCCGCTGCTTACTCAAACTATCTCCCAAAAGATTAAAAAGTGTAACGGTAAAGAAAATCGCAAGCCCAGGGAAAATCACCATCCACCAAGCACTGATTTTGGAGACGCGCAGCATTGAACCCCAAGTGATGGCATTCACATCTACGCCAATGCCTAAAAACGACAGGGCAGCTTCCAACAAAATAGCAGAAGCAATACCAAAGGCAATGGTAATGAGCACAGGCGGCAAAGCATTAGGAATAGCGTGTCGGAGCAAGATGCGCCATTCAGGAAGTCCGATGCTACGAGCGGCATCAATGTATTCCAATTGGCGAATGCGAAGCAATTCTGCCCGAATAAATCGCGCAATAGAAGGCCAAGCCAAGCACCCAATAATAAACATAACATACAGCACCGAAGGACGCTTGAGCAAGGCTAATAAGGACAATAAAATAAGAATAGCTGGAATGCTACGAAAGACCTCAATGAGGCGCATGATGATGGTATCAAAGGGTACGCGCATGCTGCGGCTGAAAAACGGTAATTTGCTTAATAACCAACCCAGTCCATTGAACAAGAGCGTCACAAAAATCAAGATGCATACGCTTTTAAGCACCTCTAAAAACAGATTGCTAGTCGTTTGCAGCACGTAGCTTCTACTGATAAAGGCAAAGAAAAATCCCAACCCAAAGCCGAGTAAAGTAAGTACGAAACGTACAATAGGCGTTCGTACGCGCTCATCCCCGAAATAACCTGCCAATGCTCCCATAATAATGCCGATGAAGCTGGCAATACTCATAGCGATTAAGCCGACTAGTAGCGCGGTGCGCGTACCTGCTATCATACCAGCCAAGACATCGCGGCCAAGCCTATCTGTACCAAGCCAATGTCGCCACCGCCAATTGGGTATGTTTTGCTCCGCAAAAGGACTCACAAATTTTCGGTTTTTCTTGTCTTGGGTGTCGGCAGAGTAAGGGATGGGTGGGAGAATGCGGAAGTCGTAATTTTGATCGTGCCAGGGGGTGGTCACGAATTTTCCCTCCCAGTCCGCAAGTCCTAGATTCACGGCATATTGTTTGAATGCTGGAAAGTACCACGCACCATCTAGCTTGCAAACAATAGGACGTTCATTGGCTATAAAATCTCCAAAAACAGCTATAAAAATCAGGAAATATAGCCCACGCAGGAGCCACGGACTGCTTTTTTTCATAGGCTAAACATACGGAAGTTTTTTGGATTTGTTGCGCTTGGGATTTGGTAGATAGCGTCGTCAGGCGAACTTGAAGTCGCCCGACGACATGGAATTTTTAAGGGAATTGGTAGCTTATATTTTACAAGTTCCCTAATTCTTAAATGGATTGGAGTAACGCACATCGCTCGTCAGGTTTTCATCTGTAAGCGTATGTAGGAAAGCGACGAGTGCTTGCTTCTCCAAATCAGATAGATTGAGGCGGAGTGGTTCCCCTCTGCTATCTAGGAATTTATCATCTAAATCTTCATGAGGTTGAATATTGCGGTCATAATGATCAACTACTTCTTGCAGGGTTTGGAAGCGACCATCGTGCATATAAGGTGCAGTAAGTCCGATGTTTCGCAAAGAAGGAATCTTAAACTTGCCATCGCTGCGTCCATTATCTTCATAAATGACATTCAAGCCGATATTCGCTGTGCCTTTTGCACCGCCATTCGAGCCAAAGAAGCTATTATCGCCATATTCTCCTCCTGGGAAGTCGGGCGCGCTGAAGTTAGCTCCTGCGTGGCAGCTTGCACACTTCGTGCGTGCGCTCATAAAGAGGTCATGCCCCAATTGCTCTAGAGCCGTGAAGCTTGTTGTGCCTTCTTTCACGCGGTCAATTTTTGCATCCGTAGAAGCAATAGACGCTAAAAATTGAGACACGGACTGCGCGATGCGCTCACCTGTAATATGACGCGAACCATAAGCTTTTTCAAATAAGACAGGGTAGTAGTCCACTTTAGCGAGTTTTTGCTCTAGTTGTTCTACCGATTCCATGCCCATTTCGACATGGTTTTGTATAGGTTCTAAAATCAAATGTTCCAACTGCGATACTCTAGAGTCCCAGAAGAGGTTGTTGTTGGCGCGTACATTGACCAATGACATCGAGTTGCGTGGTGTTACTTTCCCTCCAAAACCCGTGCTGGCTGCTTTACTATCCGCAAAGGCTTTTTCTTGTTGGTGACAAGAGGCACAAGAAACGGCATTATTCAAGGATAATTGCTGGTCGTAGAAGAGTACGCGACCGAGCGTAGCTTGTTCATTGTTGACTGGCATTTTATTGGGAGAAAAGACCTCAAATGAATTGTCTCCAAAAGTGTTGGTTAAAATTTTCTCGTCTATTTCTTGCGCTAGACTGGCATAGTCATAAGCCTCTTCAGGTAGGTTAGGAGCTACTACCGCTTGGTCTAAGTCTTCTTCAAATTTAATACAACTTGTCACTACAAAAAGTAGGAGTGCAAGCATGCTGGAGCATAAAAGTATTCGCTTCATCGCTGGATTAATTTTTGTTGGAATGGTGAAATATTATTGAACTCATCCTTGAGCATTGCAATTTACAAGAAAATGACATTATAAGCAACGTGTAGGGCTGTTAAAAGCTGCTATGAAAGCTTGGGTTTAACATTATTAAATGCTAAAAATCATTTGCGGGTTGATGCACTAGGGCTTAGGAAAGCACGTTGGAAACATCATTGCTTAAGAATTAATCCCATATTCTGCCACCCATTGTTCCAAGCCTACTAGGTGTGTTTGCTTCTGCGTATCGCGGCGAAGTTTATTGGTAGTGGTAAAGAAAGCATGCTTACTCAAAAATTGGATTTGTAATTTATTCCAATCGAGTTCCGTATCCAGTACGTGGTAGGTTCGAAGTTCTTGAAAAAGGGTATTGCCAATACGTTTAAAATCATCGCGTCCGAGATAGTCCAAATCGGCATCACAAATGATTTCTTCGAGCTTGTTTTGTGGACTTTGTGGGATTTTAGTCGCCATTATCATGCCACATACGCGCTCTATTTCATGCGGTTCATAGCCAAAGCGTGTGAGGGCTTCGCGAGCAATGCCACAACCCAATTCTTCATGGTTTTTATTATGAATCAAAAAACCCGAATCGTGGTAAAGTGCGGCTGTTTTTAGGAGCAGCGTATCATAAGGCGTGATGTTTTCGAGTTGGCACAACTCTCCCGTTACATGTAGCACATCGAGTGTGTGGTACAAGCTATGATAGGTCAATCGCTTAGAAAGTCCATGCTTCAAGCGATGCAATATGTAAGCTTTCGCTGCATGATAATTCATGTACTAGGAAGAATTAGTAATACTTCCTTAAGTGTACGGTATTTTGATGGCTTTTGTTGTTGTAAGTATAAAAAATATACTGTTTTCAAAAAAGACAAGCACAGCTCGACAATAGTTGAGCTGTGCTTCTCTGTTTTAATTAGTCGGTTGCAGCAATGCTTTAATAGCTTCTACCTCCGCACTAAGCGTTTTATAGTTAGCCTCTAATGTTTTCAATCTGGTGTTTTCTTTTTCCAAAGTTGCTATACGCTGCAAGAGTGCCTGCGTAGCTGAAATATTGAGCGTGGTAAGCGCATCATAATCCACACTATGAAAATCATCTACTTCTTTGCCATATACAAGTATATTCGCTACATCATCCAAAGCGACTTGAAAGCGGTGTTTTTCTGCCTGTAGGACTTCTAAGTAAAGCTGCTTTTGAGGGGTAATAATTTTCACCTTATCACCCACTTTTAAATCCGTCATCAAAGGAATCCAACCATTTTCTACTTTGCTGCGCTTAAAGATATTAGGGATAAACTCCTTACTTTTATTTACTGCCTTTGGATAAACTGCCGCTACTTCTTGAGCAATGACTTTTTTATAGGTCTTATCGCCGTGGGCGTAGTGGTCTATCATTTTATAGTCTGTGATGCGAATTTTGGACAACGTACCTAAATCCTCCACAGCATCCGACTGTCCAAGCACGCGTTTAATACGCGCATCCGAAAAAGCATTAAATTCCGAACAAGCAATTCTATTAGTCGCATATATAGAATAGGGGTTCGTTTGATTACCAATCGTATTCACATCGCCTAGATAGTTCAAGTAGGCATAGCTGCTGAAGTAGGTGCTCACGCCACCGTCTACATGCAATTTGCCCTTAATATCGCCATGCGTTATATTGCCAACGGCTACTGTTCCATCCTTGAATACGGTAAAGGCATTTTTCCGGTTATTGCTATTCGTGCCATTTCCAATCACGAAAATACGGTCGCTAGTATTCCAATTCGTAGGGCTACCACCAGTATTGGTATTGTATGCTCCAATAGCTACTTCTGCATAGGACTTTGCGATGGCATAGCGACCAATGGCTGTAGAATAATCGCCTTCGGCATCGCTTACATAATTACTAGCCAAAGAATATCTACCTATGGCACGCGAAAACGCGCCTAGTGCAACGGACTGGTCACCTATCGCTTCGGCATCTCTACCCATAGCTACCGATTTTTCGCCACTTGCAATTGAAAATGAGCCTGCTGCAAAGGCATACTCTCCGCTAGCTCTACAACTTCCACCAAAAGCTGTACTTCCCTTTGCTGTTGCTTTTGTGCCAAGTCCACCTGCAAAAGAGGATTCCCCTAAATTGCTGGTATCCCAAACATCGGTATTGACCGTACCTGCCCGAAACGCCCCTGTATTTTTGTGAAAGAAAAACTTACGCTCGCCACTAGCAACATTATTGATAGTGGCTGCACCAAATAGAAAATCATCATTCGGGTTGATGGAAGTCGTTAAGCCACTTACACTCACAAATGCGCCATTACCACCAAGCAGTGGCAGCCAAGCAGCACCATTGTAGTAATAAAACCCTTGCGCTCCACTTTTTTGATAAATCAATAAGCCCGTAGCAGGAAATGGAATGGCATCGCGTTGGGCTTGTGTGAGTCGAGGGATAAGAAGTCCTTTGTCCGTAGCGGCTATTTCTAGCATGGCTGAATTGTCAGGGTCATTGCCACTAGAGTTAATGGCTACTTGGGCTTCTAGCTTGCTGCCTAGCATCGAACATAGGACGAGGAGGATTGTTATCCTACTTAGTGTAGTTATTGTTTTACTCATTGTCAAGTGATTTCAGATGAAAGAACGAATTACACTTGTCAAGTCGAATATTGCTTAACTTTGTCCCCTCTAGTCATTTATTTTCTTATGAAAACATACGATTTAATCATCATAGGCGGTGGTCCAACGGGTATTAATATCGGTATCGCAGCAGCCGAAGCTGGTTTGGATTATCTGATTTTAGAGAAAGGCGTATTGGTAAATTCTATTTATCATTTCCCCACGAATATGACTTTTTTCTCGACTTCTAAATTATTAGAAATTGGAAATACGCCCTTTATTTCGCATACCGAGAAGCCAACCCGCCGCGAAGCTCTGGAGTATTATCGGCGCATTGTGCAAAGCTGGGATTTAAAGTTACGTTTTTATGAAGAAGTACAAAAAGTATGCCCGTTGCCTGAGGAGCAATATGAAATAAGGACTACTAAAAACAGCTATCACACTCAGGCTGTGGCAGTAGCAACGGGCTATTATGATACCCCAAATTTGTTAGATGTAAAAGGCGAAAATTTGCCTAAAGTAAAGCATTATTACGATAATGTACATCCTTATATTGGACAAGAAGTGCTGGTGGTAGGTGCGAAAAATTCGGCGGCACAAGTAGCTTTGGAATTATGGCAGAAAGGGGCGAATGTGACCATGGCAATTCGTGGAGATAGTGTGAGTGAAAAAGTGAAATATTGGATAAAACCCAATCTCGAAAATCGTATTAAAGAAGGCTCGATACCGACTTATTTTAATACAAGTGTTAAGGAAATTCGTGAAAAAGAAGTCATGCTCCATACGCCCGAAGGCGCAGTAACCATCGCCAACGATTTCGTATTAGCCATGACGGGCTATCATCCCAATTTTGACTTTCTAAAGCGTATCGGCATCCATATTTCGGACGATACCGCGCAATTACCTTCACATCATCCAGAGACTTTAGAAACCAACATGCCCAATGTCTACCTTGCGGGTGTCCTTTGTGCAGGAATGCAGACCAGTAAGCTCTTTATTGAGAATACGCGCAATCACGGAGAACTGATAGTGCGGCATATTTTGCGAAAGCGAGAATGGAGCATAGTGTAGAGGATTGGTGTTAGTTATACTGAATTAGGGTAAGAATTGGACTTTTTGAATGAGGGAGTTTTGTTCTCAGTTTTTGCTTTAAAAGTGGGAGTATATCCCCACGATTGCTATCGGGGTTTGACTAGTTTTAAAGTGAAAAATGAGGACAAAAATGCCCTTCAAAAGGTATAAGACTTACCCTGATTCAGTATATCCTCTACTCTTGATTTAGCCTTGATCTTTAGCTACACTAGCGAGTTGTAAGATTTATTTTGCCTCCAAAATAAATCTTATAAGATACTTTATGTAATTCTGTTCCTTGCGATTGGTTTTGCAAGATTAATAAAGCAATAAAAATTCAAAGCAATTCATCTCGAAACCCCCTATATTTGTCGCTCACAAAAATAGTAGTGCAAGATGAGCAGCAAACTACACAAGGCAATCCAAGAACGTATCCTCGTTATAGACGGGGCAATGGGAACGATGATTCAGCAATACCAGCTAGAAGAAGCAGATTACAGAGGGGAGCGTTTCCGCGATTGGACGAAAGATATAAAAGGCAACAACGATATACTTTCCATCACGCAACCTGATATCATCAAGGCAATCCATACGGCTTACCTCGATGCTGGTGCGGATATTTTGGAGACCAATACTTTTAGTGGTACGACCATCGCGCAGGCAGACTACGAGATGGAAGAAGTGGCTTATGAAATCAATTATGCGTCTGCTAAAGTGGCAAAAGAAGCCGTCGCGGAATACATGGCAAAACATCCTGATAGCAAGCCGCGTTTCGTAGCAGGCGCAATGGGACCCACCAACCGAACTGCCTCCATCTCACCCGATGTGAATAATCCAGGTTTTCGTGCGGTCACTTTTGATGAACTCAAAGATGCCTATTACGAGCAAGCAAAAGGCTTAGTAGAAGGCGGTGCAGACATCCTACTCGTCGAGACGATTTTTGATACCCTCAATGCAAAAGCAGCAATTTTTGCAATAGATACCCTCTTTGAAGAACGTGGTGAGACGCTACCTGTGATGATTTCAGGCACAATTACGGATGCGAGTGGACGCACGCTTTCAGGGCAAACTGCCGAAGCATTTTGGGTTTCCGTAAAGCATGCAAAGCCTTTTTCTATTGGTTTCAACTGTGCTTTAGGGGCAAAAGAAATGCGTCCACACGTAGAGACACTTTCTAAAATGGCGGACACTTATGTTCATGCCTATCCAAATGCAGGTTTGCCGAATGAGTTTGGCGAATACGACCAAAGCGCGGAGGAAATGCGCGAGTACATCCGTGAATTTGCATCAAGTGGTCTTGTGAATATCATTGGTGGTTGCTGTGGCACGACTCCTGACCATATCCGCGCAATGGCGGAAGGCGTGAAAGGCGTGCAGCCGCGTCAAATTCCAGATGCCCCAAAATATACCATGTTAAGTGGTCTTGAACCCCTTATCATTCGACCAGAAACGAATTTCGTAAATGTGGGCGAGCGTACCAATGTAACAGGCTCGCGCAAATTTGCACGACTTATTAAGTCAGAAGATTATGACGAAGCCTTGTCAGTAGCCTTGCAACAAGTAGAAGGTGGCGCACAAGTCATAGACGTAAATATGGATGAAGGCTTACTCGATAGCGAGGAAGCAATGGTAAAATTCCTACACCTCGTGATGGCAGAACCCGACATTGCCAAGCTGCCGA
>JAHDCQ010000116.1 GCA_020629845.1 Saprospiraceae bacterium
ATAAAAATCATAAAAAGCCGAAGAAAAAATAAGCCCAACGCTACCTTTTAGTCGCTTTTGTACTTTCTTTTTCTTCGTCTATAATTTTTATTAGGGAATGTTTGTTTAGTACAAATGTAAATTAGTTTATAAAATAAACCAAATTTAAAACGCCAGTTTCCATAAAAAACGGACGAGCGTCGGAACTTTTTCGATAAAGGGAATGGTTAGTAGGTGCAAATGCCAAATAAAAACCAGTAACTGAAAAGTCAGTTATTCCATTTGACAAAAAAGTAAGCGATGCTTGAGTCGCTTTTTCATCCTTGTGGTGAAACAAAGGATAGCATAGTGTAAGCTATGTAAAAGGAGATGCTGACCCACAGCCTCCTGCTCTGAGCTTTGGTTTAGAGACCATTCAAGCAAGCACTGTCTTGCCTCCGTACCTAACGGAGGTCTTCGAGGAATCGGAGAACGGAGCATGAAGTTAGTGATAAGGTCTTGTAGGAAGAGGCGCGTTCTTGGCCAACGGTGAGGAACGAATTGGGGTCGCACCCATACCTTATCATGCGAAACTAGCGAATGCTGATGAGATAAAGTGTAGAATAATGGTAGGAGTCGTTACCGCGCAACTGCTATTATTCAGTATCAAAGGTGAACGGTTGCCTCACAAACAACCGTAGTAGTCTTGAAGTACGGCACAGTAGGCTTGGTAAGCTGAAACGCAGGAGATGTGTTGTATTCTGTAACTCAAAAGGTTACGGAGCGACTGGTCAGGCACGTCTTGGTGGGAAAGAATAGCTCAGTTGGCAGAGCATTTGACTCAGGATCAAAGTGTCGTAGGTTCGATTCCTACTTCTTTATCGAAACGCAAAGACCTGACCGGTGTTATGTAAGCAAAACGCCTAATTCCTAGGAGCGCACGCGCTTAACTAGGAGTTGTGGAGGCTCGCAAGGCCGATACACTTGATGGAAGTTTGCACTCTAGGTGAGCGTTAGAAGCGTGACCGTATGCCGTAACGTAGCGGCAGGGGGAAAAAATGAAGTCGAGAATGCATAATGCGACGAGAGAACAGCCTCTCTCTGAAAAAAAGGCGGCGTTGCTAGTGTACCAACTCGGTTGGTGGACACGCAGCTAACCAATGGATAAGCAATCCGTTTGGGTACGGCAGCAAAGGTACTAGCACAAAAGGTGTAGTCTCAACCCTTTTTACTCTAATACCAATCCACATCCAGAATAATGCAACTTTTGAACATGGATTGGTATAAGAGTTGATTACAACAGGGGTAACTGTTTAGTATTAGGTATTAAGTACAAGGTATTAGGATAGTTCGGATGCGAAAACTAAATATAATGCTTATTAGGCAAAAGGGAAGTCCTGAAAGCTTTCCAATTCCAGGATGAAATACCTAATACTTAATACCTTGTACCTAATACGTAAATAGTTACCAACAGGGAATATAAATACTGCCCTATTTCTTCCTACGACGACGGCGTTTCTTAGGTGGTGGCGGTGGTTCTTCTTCAAAAGTAGAGCCTAACATTTCCATTAACTCCTCCATGCTTATTTCTAACTCCATGCCTTCGTCGCCCTCTCCGAAGTTGATGCGTACACCTTCTATATCATCCCCAAAACTAGGTTGCATAAAGGCTTGTTCCACTATTTCTGGCATCACGCCTGTTTCGAGGTATTCTTTTAGTCCATCCCGTAGGCTACGCATTTCTTCAATACCTTCATCCATTTCATCTGCCTCATCTTCTATCGTACCATAGCCATATTTTCGGGCATCTTTTTGCATTTTTATCATGTCGCCTAATTCCGAGCGACGGATGTTTTTCACCTCTTTTTTCACGCGTTGCAATTGCTTTTTAAGCATTTCTATTTCGCGCGCTACTTTATCAATTTCTACGTCCAAAAAATCTACAATTGCTCCTTCATGGTTCACATCTAGGTCAGCGAGGGTTTTGCGGTCAGCATATTTGCTTTCCATTGCCAGCAATTCTTCCACATCGCCGCGCTCATAAGCAGATATGATTTGCTGCATAAGGGCATGAAACTGCTCTTTCTCTCTAGCCGACTTTGCCTTATCAGGATGAAAACGCGCTGCAAGTTTCACATAGGTTTTGCGCAATACTTTTTGGTCTTTTTCTTCCACCTCTACCGCAAATTGGTCGAACATACCCTGCGCACGTTGTCGATTGAATTCATCGGTATTGAAGCCTGCTTCAGCACGTTTTTTCTCAAATTCTTCTCGATTCATTCCCATCATTTCTTCTAGCTCATCGTCGGTTTCCTCAAATAAATGAATGACCTCATCTAAGCCATCTTTCTCCTCGGCTGGTATTTTATCAGACTCCCAAATTGCTTTTAGTAGTTGCGTGATTTCAGCTTTCAAATCCAACATTTCCATCATGCCGCCCATCATGCGCCCGCCCATTTGTTGTTGTAAGTTGACGGCTTCTACTTTGAGTTTTTCAAGAATGGTTTTATTGCGTTTCAGTTGCGTGATGGTTTTCTTTTGGGTTTTCTGTAAGTCCAAGAGTTCTTGCTCTTTTTGAAGCACAATCGAACTCTTTTCTATATTTTTTGACATGAAATCTGTAATTATATCTTTAACGTTGAAGCTTGCAAGATAGCATAAATATCTAGGCTCTGGTCGAAAAGATAGGACAAACTACTCCTACCTTATCATTATTCTACTTCTGCTATGATGATTCCAAAATTGCCATCTTCTTGTAGTCATCGCACTATAGCTACATCGCCTTCATACACCAACATACTGCCATCTATAAATTCCACTTCTGCGAAATAAACAAACACGCTTGGACGCAGTAATTGCCCATTGAATTGCCCATTCCAGCCAGTATTAGGGTCATTGGCTTTCACATTTTCTTCCTTATAAATAAGCGAACCTTTACGATCAAAAATATGTAAACTGCGCACCGCCGACACACTTGGCCCACCGTAGATAGTAAAGTAATCATTAATACCATCTGCATTCGGGCTAAAAGCATTTGGAATATAAACATCACGCTCTTTACTTATCGAAATCACGACTACATCCGAAGCCGTGCATTCTGTTGCGGGGTCGCTTACTTGCACGCTATAGGTACTCGTGCGTAAAGGCATTACTTCTACACGTTCGCAATTGGTACAGTTTAAGCTATCAATGCCTTCCCAAGTATAAATAAGGTTTTCAAAATTACTTTGCGCGCTAAGTTCAATCGTTTCGCCTAGCTTGATTAAGCGATTGCCGCCTAGCGATACTTGTACATCTGGAGCAGGTAGAATACTAAAATCTTGCTCCGTTTCGCAATCCTGTGCGTCGCGCACGACTGCAGTATAATCACCTTCAAATAAATTTTCAATACGCGCCTGCGACGCAAAGCGTACACCATCAATGGAATAATCATATGGCGGTGTACCGCCTGCTACGCCATTGAGTTGGATAAAACCCGTTTGTAGCGCATCTGTGCAGCCGAGATTTTGAATTTCCACATCGCCAATTTGTAGTTCGGTGGGCTGTGTTAAACTTATAGAATCTACTGTGATACAGCCATTTTCATTTTCTACTACTACCCTATAATCGCCTGGCGAAAGTTGCGAAATACTTGCGGTATTTTGTCCTATATTCCAAGTGTAGGTGAGCATCTCGCCTGGCCCACTTACTTGTGCTTCCAAACGTCCATCTTGCGCATTGAAGCAACTAATCACTTCTGCAATTTCAATATTGACACCTAAAGCTTCGCTAGGCTGTGTAATGCTAACACTAAGCGTATCTTGACAATTATCAGCATTCGTGACGGTTAGTATATACTCGCCTGCGGAAAGTTCGTTGAGTTCAGCTTCGGTCGCGCCAGTGTTCCAATCATAAGCAATCGGATTGCCGTTGGTACTCACACTAATTGCGCCATCCATACCGCCAAAGCAAGCGACTTCCTGTATGTCAGCAGTAGCGATAAATTCTTCAGGTTCTTCTATTGGAGTATTGAAAACGCTTTGGCAATTATTTCCATCCGTAACGGTCAGGAAAAAATCGCCCGCACACAAATCACTAAAGCGAATCAAGTCAAAATCGCCTCTTGGAAAATCGTAACTATAAGGCAGCGTACCGCCTTGCATTTGTATCTCTAGTGTGCCATCGCAGAAACCAAAGCAGCTTGCAGCGCGATTTTCTAGTATATTCAGAGCTAATTCATCTGGCTGCCTAATAGTGCCAATAATGACCGCATTCGCACTAATATTATCCGAAATGGTGATACTATAATCGCCCGCAGCTAAATCAGTAAGTGCTACTTCTTCGCCTTCCGTACGCAACACGCCTGTACCGCTAATATCATTGTTCAAGCCCTCCCACACGAAGGTATAAGGCGGTTTGCCTTCCAGGGCTGAAAGCGTAATTGTTCCATCCGTATCTCCAAAGCAGCGCAGCGTGTCGCCTACCACCATTGGCGCGATAGGACGCAAAAATTCTACAAATAGACTAGCTATGGCAGTACAGTCATTCGCGTCCGTCACAGTCACACTTACTGTTTCACCTCCTACGAGCATGCCATTACTGGGTTCTCGATTGCCGTCCGACCATTCAAAGCTAAAATCGCCTGCACCGCCCGTTGCACTAGCGCGCGCAAGACCATCTGCCGCGCCTTCATCTGTAGCTTCTGTAAGTTGGTTGATGTCTATTTCAATTTCTTCCAACACCAGTATACTTGCATGAATAATGGTATCGCAGCCATCGGCTAGGCTTATAGTATCTTGATAGTTTCCAGAAGCATCATAACTTAGGCTTAAAATATCTAGACTTTCGCCAAAGCAAAGCGTTGCATCAATCTCATTGGGAACTAAAGGAATGGCTTGTACTTCGAGTCCGAAGCGTCCATTTTTTTGTTCGGGCGAATCATCCACGCCATCCACTACGATATAGTAGGTGCTATTGGATTGAAGTTCAGGACCGCAATCGAGCTGGAAAGCTTCGTCAAAGTCATTATCTATATTACTTGGGCCACTACCACCTAAATAGGTAAAGCTACCATCGCAAGCATCGGCTGCGAATACGCCCACTTGTAGCTGCAAGGGGTCGCCTGTGTTTTCAGGGTCGCTTGTGCCTCGAACCTGTAAGCGATGTACAGGTTCATCGGAAGTAGTAAAGGCAAACCAAACGCCTACATTATTTCGCCAGGGGGCTAGAAAATCGCCTGGGTCGGGTTCGTCGGGGCTTTTAGTACCGCAATAATTATTGAATTGACTCAAACTCGCATCTCCTACTGTGCCATTGGCAGTTAATTGCCCTAAATCAATCGCGGTGCAGGGTAAATCATTGGCATCACCGATGAAATCGCCTTGAAAACTGATTTCAAACTGCACTTCTCCCGACGCGCTTCCGCCATTGGGTAGCGCAAGGGTGAATGTACCTTCTTCTATCGGAAATACTTCACAAATTTCTTCCGCACACGATCCCGGATTTAAGCTACAAGGCGGCGAAAATAGACTAGGATCATTTTCAAATGCCCGAAAACAGAGTTCTAATTCGCCTAAATCAGCGGGACAAGAAAAGGTCTCTGAAAACTGTAAATGCGGAGCACTTTCATATCGACAAAAATCGGTTTCGCCAAAAGTTGTCCAGTCTTGCTCATTTACTTTTACGCTCCAAATGTTTTCGGGCGAGCCAATAAGATCCCCACAATCCGAATCGGAAGTACCCTCTAGCACCGTCACCTCTATGGTGATTTGTGCTTGTATAAAACTGCTGAAAAGAAATGCCAATAGTAGAAGTGTATAACGCATATTCATTGGTTTAGGGAGCAGGCAAAAAATAACCTACTCGTTTGTATTGTTCTTTTTCTACCTCTGGGTAGGTTATTTCTTGCCTGCTCCCTTAATTAGTTTTTCATTCCTAATTAGGTGGTGTAAGATAAGGAGTGATACTTTCGCCCAAGGGAGCATGCTCCCTTGAAGTGCTGAGTTTTTATCACTCGCTTTTGACCACTACCCCTAATTATAGTAAATGTCTACAAAACTGGGAGGAACTCATGTGCTAATTTGTGGGTAAGTGATAACATATCTGGAAAGCTAATAGTATGTTTGAATTTTCAGTCCGAAAATCCAAACATGCCCTAATCGCAAATATAAAGCATTAAGAAGCCGAAATAGTATGCAGCATGGGAGAAAATTTATGGAGAACAATATCCTTTTAAAGCTGCAATTCCAATACCTGATACGCCCAAGCACCCAAACTAATCGTCTGTCCATTCTCCACATCTACGGACTGCCCCGTAAAAACATCGGAATACAAGCCCTCGCAGGCTTCATGACTAAAGACCATATTTTGAGAGGCATTGCTCAAATTGAGTAATACTAGCACACGGTTTTCGCCTTGTTCGCGGAAGTAGGCATAAATGGAAGGATTATCTACTGGTATCTGCTGCAATTGACCGCCTGCTGTGCCATTCCAAATTGCAGGATTTCGGTGTTTCAAATCCAACAAAGCTTCATAAAAAGTCGCTTTCGGGTACTCGTCCCAAGTAATCGTATCTTTCTCAAAGAAGCGCAGGCGTTTATCCAGAGCAGCTTCTTGTCCACTATATAGGAGCGGCATACCATCGAAGGTGAAGGCAAGTACTGCCATTGCGTCGGCAGCCTTCCCCATGCGCTCTTGTACGGTTCCGTTCCAAGAATTTTCATCGTGGTTCGTAATGAAGTGCATATGATGACCTTGCTTAAAGCGTTCGCGGTCTTGCTCCAGCCAAGTAGCTATGGAAGGGATGCTATCTTTTCCTTGTGCAATAGCATTCATCAGATGATGAAATGACCAGCCATACGACATATCGAATAGCTCAGCGGTGTTGCGGTGCTCAGGCACTTCGGCTTCTGCTAGCATGAAAATATCGGACTTTGCAGCACGTAATTTTGGAATTGCTGTTTCCCAAAAACTCAGCGGCACTTCACTTGCTACATCCATCCGAAAGCCATCAATGCCTTTTTCTTCTACCCAAAATAACAAATCCGCTATCATGGCAGCGCGCATATCTGCATTATCGTAGTTGAGGTCAGCTACATCCGTCCATCCCCATGATTCGCCCGTCTCAGAATTTACAGGGTCAGTGATTTCGCCATTGATTTGGGTGTAATAGTCAGGGTGTTCTTTAATCCAGACATGATCCCAGCCCGTGTGGTTCGGCACCCAATCTAAAATGACTTTCATACCGAGCGCGTGTGCTTCCTTCAGCAGGGCTTCCATATCTTGCATCGTACCAAATGCAGGATTCACCTTTCTGAAATCTGAAACGGCATAATAACTCCCAAGCGTACCTTTACGCTTCGTTTCGCTAATCGGGTATATCGGCATCAACCATAGTATATCCACGCCCATATCTTTGAGGCGTTGCAAATGTCCTTCCCGAAAAGCATTAATCGTGCCAGTCGCCGTATATTGTCGAATATTTACTTCGTAGATATTGGCGTTTTTTGCCCAATCTGATGGAGAGGGCATAATGGTTGGTTCTGTTTCGGGCAGTGGTTTCGGAGCGTTTTGCTTACAAGAAGCCCAACTTATAGCTACGAGTAGCAAGAGTAAGAAGTGTATTCGCATAATGTCTAATCTGATTTCCGAATGCATGAAGCATTTCTGGTTTCAAAGGTAGGGTTTAATCCAAATTCAATAAAATGAAAGCAAATAAAATGATAGTAAAATTAGCCGAGGGCAATCTAAAGACGAAGTATGGGCTTTTTCAAGAAGCCCTCTATTATGATGGTCAAAAAGAAGCGATTGCCCTCTATATGGGCGACTTAGCGGGGGCGGAAGAAGTGCTGTGTCGCGTACATTCGTCCTGTATTTTTGGACATTATTTTAATAGTATAGAATGCGATTGTCAGGAACAAATGGATGTGTCGCAGCAGTTAATTCAGCGAGCGGGAAAAGGTATTCTTATTCTGCTCGATCAAGAAGGAAAAGGCAATGGACACTTCGCTTTACTCAATAGCGTACGCTACAAACGCGAAGGCTTAGCACAAGCGGATGCGTATGAAGCAGCAGGTTTTTCAAGCGATGCAAGAGATTTTCGGGCTGCTGCTAAAATTTTGAAAGACTTAGGCGTAGCCTCCATTCGGATGCTGACCAACAATCCAAAAAAAATACAAACCCTTAGTCAGCACGGTATTAAGATTATTGGTACACAAGAAATTAGACTATAATGCATATTAGAACATACCAGCCAAGTGATAAGTCACGACTCATCACATTATTGCGACTCAATACACCGACTTATTTTCATCCTTCGGAGGAAGAAGATTTTGTGGCGTATTTAGAGAAAGAATTGGAAGAGTATTTCGTGCTAGAGCTAGAAGGAGAAATCGTGGGGTGTGGAGGTATCAACTATTTTCCAGCGGAAAATCTAGCCCGTATTGCTTGGGATATGGTGCATCCTGACGTACAGGGAAAGAGAGTGGGACGTGCCTTAGTACAACATCGGATACAGCGTATACAAGAGCAGCCCAAACTCAGCCAAATTGTGGTACGCACTTCCCAATTGGCTAATCAGTTCTATGCCAAAATGGGCTTTGAATTGGTCGAAATCGTCAAGGATTATTGGGCAGAAGGATTGGATTTGTATTATATGCAACGAAGCGTTTAGTACGTCAAGTCGTAGTCTTAAATTCACCTAGCAATCGCCGATAATCAGGCAAAATCTGCGACAAATGATGCTCCATATGAAATAAATAATCCCATACCAAATAGGAAAGACTAGTGGGCGCACCTTCGGGAATGGTATTCATGCATATTTGATGGAAGTTGTGCTGAGTAGTCTGTCGAGTTAGTACTGCTTCGGGCAATCCGCGCACTAAAAAACTAAGATGATTATTCACATTTATCCAAGTGCCGATGATTTCCATATAGTCGCGGTTTTGGTAGTCATTTTGGCGTACCCAAGCATCTTGGTCGTAGCCTTGAAAAATGAGATTATCTTGGGTCGCTGCCCGCAAAAATCGCTGATAATTATTATAAGCCGAATCAATTAGGTGTCCTAAAATTTCTTGTTTCGACCACTTTGCAGGATTTGGTTTATGACGAAATTCTGCCTCACTTAGCACTTGTGACATCGGCATTCCTTGTGCGAGTATTTGATAAAAACTGTCTATGTAGTTGCTCATAATATACTTATTTTTTTACCAGCTAAAAGGTGTTTAACACTTAAAGAATTCCCAATAAACGGAGTTTTTTGCATATAAAAAACGTGACATTTAAGCTTACAAAAATTCCGACGAATTACCCAATCGCTACGTTCTAGCAGGAAAGCGTAGCATAATCTAATACAGGTTTGAAAAAGCTAGATTTTTAATACATCTTTGTTTTTGAATACCTATACAATGTAAAATGTAGAGCCGAAGAATGTAGAATGTAAAAGACTTCTACATTGTACATTTAAAATGCTACATTCTACATTGCAAAAACAGAGTCGTTCATGCTACTACCATTTACATCTGAAACATATAGCCAACGCCGTAGCGAATTGCTGAAATCCGTCACTTCGGGCTTGATATTGCTCTTAGGCAATGAAGAAGTTGGGCGCAATTATAAAGCAAATATCTACGAATTTCGGCAAGATAGTACCTTCTTGTATTACTTCGGCATTGAGCAACCGAATCTTGTCGGCATCCTTGATGTAGAGGAGGGGACGGCGCATCTTTTTGGCAATGATATTGGTCTGGACGATATTATCTGGACAGGGCAACAGCCTTCTATTGCAGACTTAGGTGCAAAAGTTGGTGTGGAACACACTGCCGATATTGCTGCCGCAGGGGAAATGCTCCAAAAAGCAGTACAACAGGGGCGCAGTGTGCATTATTTGCCCCCTTATAGGCTCCGCAATGCCCATAAGCTGGAGCAATGGCTAGATGTACCTCTAGAACTTGCCCAATCAAACGCTTCGATAGCTTTGATAAAAGGGGTGGTAGCGCAACGTTCGATTAAAAGCGAGGCAGAAATCACAGAGATGGAACGCGCTGTAGATATTACGGCTGTTATCCATAAAGCCCTCATGCGAAAAGCCCGCCCGAATATACAGGAAGCACTATTAGCAGGCATCGCCAAAGGTACGGCAGTAGGTATGAATGGCGACCTCGCTTACCCTCCTATCGTGACAGTAAATGGGCAAACCCTGCACAATCATCACCATCATAATACCCTACAATCAGGGCAATTGGTGCTAGTGGATGCAGGCGCAGAAACGACTTCGCGCTATGCAGGCGATATTACGCGTACCTTCCCTGTGGATGACACCTTTAGCAATCAACAAAAAGAGATTTACAATATTGTGCTAGATGCTGAAACGAGCGTCATTCGGATGCTCCGAGCAGGACTTGCTTATCGGGATATGCACATATTGGCAGCCGCGCGCATCGTGGAAGGCTTGAAAGGGCTTGGATTGATGAAAGGCGACACCAACGAGGCGGTAGCAGCAGGCGCACATGCACTTTTCTTTCCGCATGGTTTGGGGCATCATATTGGCTTGGATGTGCATGATATGGAAGACCTCGGCGAAGATTATGTCGGCTATGATGAACACATCCGCCGAAGCAAGCAATTTGGCACGGCTTATCTGCGTCTCGGCAAGCAGTTGCAAGCGGGGAATGTAATCACTGTAGAGCCAGGTATTTACTTCATTCCTGAACTCATTGACCGTTGGCAAAGCGAAGGAAAATTCACCAATTTTATCAATTATAATGCGCTAGACGCTTATCGTGATTTTAGCGGTATTCGCATTGAAGATAATGTATTAATTACTGAAAACAGTAGCCGCGTGCTAGGCGACCCCATCCCGAAAACCGTAGCTGAAGTGGAAGCTTTACGAAGCGCGTAATCCGCGCAACCTTCCGAGTACTTTGCTGTTTATGTTTTGGTTTTTTGAACCATATAAGGCATATAAGTTCATATAAGAAAAATCTTATGTGTCCTTATATGCCTTATATGGTTCATTACAAAAAAAGACAGTTATGAACCGAAGTATTCGGATGGCTTCCATTGTGTTTTTTGCAGTAGCAGCAGCAGTGAGTGTATATGCCCTTTTTCATTTGAAATTTGCCTTTGATTTTGAGCAATTTTTCCCAAATAATGATCCTGATTTAGAATTTTTCAAGGAATTTATAGAAGATTTTGAGACGGACGATAACTTTATGCTCATCGCTGCTTGCCGAAAGGAGGGCGTATTCGAGCAGGAGTTTTTGAAGAAAGTCCATGACCTAACCATACAAGCCAAGCGACTGCCTTATGTGGTAGAAAGCCAATCGCTCACCAAATTTGCCTACCCTTTGAAAACACCTTTTGGCATCACTACCATTCCAGCCGTGCACATCAATGAGCCTGAAAAATATGAAAGCGATAAAGTCCGCGCGCTACAAGATGAGCGTATCCTATACAACCTCATCAATGAAGACGCAACGGCGCTTGTGGTCGCTCTAAAAACCACCGAAAGCATAGACCTCTTCCAATCACGCGAATTGATGCCAAAAATAGATAGCCTAGTCGCTACCTACGAGTTCGAGGAATTTCACTTTTTAGGTCGCCCTTATTTTCAGAAAGAGTTGGTAGCCATGCAGCAGCGCGAGGTTTTGGTGTCAGCGGCGGTGTCAGCAGTTTTAGTGAGTTTGGTGATGTTTTGGCTGTTTCGTCGTCCGTGGGGCATAGGGATTGCGTTGGTATCTATTGGTTTGGGCATGTTGCTTTTTATGGGCTTTTTAGGGCTTTCTGGGCGCGAACTGAACGCCATGTCTGCGCTTTATCCTGTGCTGATGATTATAGTCGGCACTTCGGATGTGATTCATATTATATCCAAATACATTGATGAACTCAAGAAAGGAAACCCTAAAAATGAAGCCATCATGACCACTATTAAGGAGATAGGGCTTGCCACTTTGCTCACGTCTGCAACTACTGCCATTGGTTTTGCGTCCTTGCTTTCGAGTCGTATACAGCCTATACGCGATTTTGGTATCAATGCCGCAATAGGCGTATTTGTAGCTTATTTCACCGTCATTGCTTTCACTACTGTTTTGCTTTCGCTCTTTGACACTAAGCAACTCATCAAGCTAGGGCGTAGCGAAGCTTTTTGGGGCAATGCAATGGAACGTTTCTACCGATTTACCATCCGAAAGGAACGCCAAATTTGGATTGGTGGAGTGGCTTTGCTGCTATTTTGTGGCATTGGCATTTCCCAAATTACCACCAATTATAATATTATCAATAACATGCCCCTAAATCGGAAGATTACAGAGGATTTCAAATACTTTCAGGAACGCCTCACGAGCTTTCGCCCACTAGAAATTGCAGTAATGATCAAAGACAGTCAGCGTGTAGACGATTATGAAGTATTGCGCGAAATTGACAAGGTAGAACAGCACCTGAAAGCGTATCCGCCCATACGCGGCATCCTATCGAATACAATGCTTTACAAAAGCCTCAACCAAATGCATAATGCAAACAAAACCGAAGCCTATACTTTTCCTGAATCCGAACGTGATTTTCGTCGCTATAAACGCCTAGCAGATAAATTGCCACAGCTTTCTAATACTGTACTTGAAAATGAAGATAAAACCAAAGCTCGCATTTCCTCGCGCATCAGCGATATAGGGGCAGATACGGTAACGGCTATTGGCAATAGTATTGATAGATGGATAGCCACCAATACGGATACCAGTCTCGTGGCTTTTCAGCGTACAGGTACGGGCTTGATTATTGATAAAAATGCAGAGTATGTGCGGCGGAGTCTTTTGCTTGGGCTAGGTGGCGCGATGCTTATTGTTTCCTTATTGATGGTGCTACTATTCCGAGATTGGAAAATGCTGTTTATTTCGCTTATTCCTAACCTAATACCGCTCCTTTTAGCGGGCGCACTACTCGGCTATATTGGGATAGAACTGGAAGCTGGGGTAGCTATTGTGTTTGCGGTTATTTTTGGGATTGCAGTAGATGATACGATTCATTTTTTGAGTAAATATAAGCTGGCGCGCAATAAAGGTAACAGTATTGAGGAAGCCTTACACATTACATTCTTAGAAACAGGCAAGGCGATATGCTTGACGAGTATTATTTTGTTTTTTGGCTTTTTGGTCATGTTATTCTCCATTCACCCACCTAGTGTCACTATTGGTTTGCTCATTAGCCTTACTTTGATGAGTGCTTTATTTAGTGATTTACTCTTCATTCCCCTATTAATTCGATGGCTGCTACGTGAAAAAGAGGCTTAGATTTTAGATTTTAAGCTTTTTTAGATACAAAAACATTATTTTTTTTCTAAAATAGATGTGTTAAATTAAGAATATGATAAAATTATCTCATATAATTAAACAGAATTCATAAAATTACATGTTCTAACAAAGTTTTACTTTTTTTATCAAAGCGGGAATGTTAAATTTGTAAGTCCATTTCATATGGTGTTAACATTACTTTAGGCATGTTTTTCTATCAGAAGGGTATCATTTATGGGCAAGAAGGCTTAATAAAAAATTCTTCTTTTTCGATGTCATTGCATCTTTATTGCAAGTGATGTTGTATAATAATTGAGCCAAGTAAAATAGAAGAATTATTCGTATATCTATGAAGGCATTATTAGACAATGTATCTGTGCTTGTTGTCGAAGACAATCTAATGAACCAAAAACTCATTACAAGGGTACTGGATACCTGGGGTTGTGTTTATAAGGTTGCCAACAATGGGGAAGAGGCAGTCAATATGACTGGTAGGGTAAAGTACGACCTGATTCTAATGGATATCCATATGCCTGTAATGGACGGCTGTACTGCTACTATCCATATCAGAAAGAATAAAAAAAATCCAAATCAACATACGCCCATTATCGCGCTTACAGCAGCAGCAATGATGGATGAACGAACCCGCGTACTCAATGCAGGGATTAATGCCTTTTATACCAAACCCTTTTCACCAAAAGAATTGAAAAAGGAAATAATTGAATTCCTTCAAAAAGAAGGAACTATAGTAATTGAAACACCAGATATGTCAAACATCAACATTAGTTTTGACTACCTCAACGAGTTCGGAGGTGGAGACTCTAGCTTTATCAGAATGATGGTAGAAACGTTTTTAGAAGAGGCTCCAAAAACCCTAGATAATCTAGGTAGTGCTTTCCAAGATAGAGATTGGGAGACCGTTTATCGAAGTGCCCATTCCTTGAAGCCTAATTATATGTCATTGGGCATGGGAGTACAGCAAGAAGTAGCCATTGAAATTGAAGAAATGGTAAAAACGGATAGTATTGACGAACCTAAGATGTTGCTACTTATCCAGCAATTGCAGCGCGAAACAAGTGCCTCCTATCAACTACTGCGTGATAAATTATACGAACTAGATTAGGCAGTAAAGTACCGATTAAAGCATAGACTTATTCGGCAACTCATGGATTGCCAACACCAACAAGTCTACAACAAGCTCCCGACGTTCTAATTTTATAAAAATATACCGATATGAATAAACTAATATCTTGCTTAGCTCTGATACTGGCATTGTGTGTGCTATCCTGTAACACAAGCAAAAAGCTAAGTACTACGAAAGATGCTACTACTGCGCGTGTAGAAATGGCAAAAGAGCTCGTAGGCATGTGGAATGTTGCTATTTCAGGTACGCCTGTTGGCGATTTGGACGGGCAACTTATCATTGAAAAGGTGGCGGATAGTTACAAAGGTTATGTGGTAGTGGCAGGACAGAAGATAGAACTTACCAAGACAGAAGTGGCAGATAGTCGCTTAGATGGCACTTTTTATTCTGATCAATATGGTATGGAAGTTGCTTTCTTCGTGGAGCATGACGAGGAAAATGATACCCTAAGTGGCATGATGATGGAAAGTTTTGCAATAAAAGGAAATAGAAAAGAAGAATAATACCAATCCAATAGAAGATGTCGTACCCCGGAGCTGCATAATCGTACAAATGGAGTCGCTTTTTATATTTCGAAAGTTCAAATAATCGTACTTTTCCTAATTTGAGCGACTCCACAACTCAGCAACTTCCCCAACTCTACAGAGCGGGTAAGTTTTATGCGATTGCCTTAAGAGAAAAGACCGAACCAACCAATATGATACAAAAATTATAGGTATTAATTTAGCACTCCAGAATAATACAACTTTTGAACATGGATTGGTATTAGAAGTAGTGAAAATAGGGCGAAAAAGATACCCTGATAACATATTGATATTTATGTCAGACTACTTATGTAATTTTTTTATGTAATTTCGCGCCACCATTTATACGTTTAGTAATGGCAGATTAATAAATGTACATT
>JAHDCQ010000532.1 GCA_020629845.1 Saprospiraceae bacterium
ATTTTATCACTTTTTTACTCCTCTGTATCACCACATTTAGCTTTGCCCAATCGGGTATAGTAAAGGGAAAAATTACGAATGCCCTCAATAATGAAGTCGTCATGTTTGCCAATGTGCTAGTGGTTGGCACCTCACTAGGTACGACCACTGATGTAGATGGCAATTATGAAATCGCGGGTTTAGAGCCTGCGCTTTATGATGTGCGCGTGAGCTACATCGGCTTTGAAGAGCAAACGCAATATGAGATTCAAGTCACCAACTCCAAGCCTGCTATCGTAGATTTTCAACTCGAAGAAATTTCAGAGCAATTGGAAGAAGTCGTAGTAAGAGCTTCACCATTTCGCAAGACCGAAGAAAGTCCTGTTTCGCTCCGCACCATTGGAGTAGCAGAAATACAGCGCAATCCTGGGGGCAATCGAGACATATCCAAAGTAGTGCAATCTTTACCAGGCGTGACGACGGTTTCTTCTTTCCGCAACGACCTCATCATACGCGGTGGCGCACCAAATGAAAATCGCTTCTTTCTGGATGATGTGGAAGTACCGAATATCAATCACTTTGCTACACAAGGCGCGTCGGGCGGGCCAGTAGGTTTAATCAATGTAAATTTTATCAAAGAAGTAGACTTTTTTAGTGGAGCATTTCCTGCGAATCGAGGCAATGCCTTGAGTTCGGTCTTCAATTTTCGACAACGCGATGGGCGCGACGACCGTGTGGGTGGTTCCTTCATGGTCGGTGCATCTGATACAGGCATCGCATTAGAAGGCCCGATAGGTGATAAAACAACTTTCTTAGTTTCGGCACGGCGTTCGTATTTGCAATTTTTGTTCAAAGCTTTGGGCTTACCCTTTTTGCCCACTTACAATGATTTTCAAGCCAAAGTGAAGCATAAGATTGATCAAAAGAATGAGATTTACTTCATTGGTTTAGGAGCGGTAGATCAATTTGCACTCAATTTGGATGCCAACGAAACGGAAACGCAACAGTATCAATTGGACTTCTTACCCGTAGCACCGCAATGGAATTATACGAACGGCTTAGTCTACAAACATTACAATGATAATGGCTATTGGACATTCGTTTTGAGCCGGAATATGCTGAATAATGAAGCTGAAAAATACTTCAAAAACGATGATAGCAGTGAGGACAACCTAACGCTACGCTATAAATCACAAGAAATAGAAAATAAGCTGCGTATAGAAAATACCATTCGGGAAGGCGATTATAAATTTAACTATGGTGTGGGCTATGAATTGGTAAAATATAACAATAGCACCTTCAGCCGAATCACTACACCGACGGGAACACAGACGGTAGATTATGCCTCTGATTTCAAGATGAATAAATACTACGGCTTCGGGCAAATTAGTCGTAAATTCAATAGCGACCGCTTGATACTCTCCTTAGGATTACGTTTGGATGGGAACAATTATTCAGACGATATGAATAATCCTTTGAAGCAGTTTTCGCCCCGCTTTTCGGCAGCCTACGCACTTTCCGAACGCTTCTCGCTGAACTTCAATACAGGCATTTATTACCAATTGCCGCCTTATACGATAATGGGTTATCAGGAAGATGGCGAGTTTGTGAATAAGACGAATGACGTTACCTTTATCCGTACCGACCACATTGTAGGTGGTGTGGAATTTAACACCAAATTTAGCTCCAAAATTTCCCTCGAAGGCTACTATAAACGCTATCATAATTACCCCTTCCTTTTGCGCGACCAACTCACACTAGCGAATCTTGGTGGCGACTTTGGCGTTATCGGAAATGAGCCTGTAATTTCGCGCTCGGCAGGACATACGTATGGTCTGGAAGCTCTTTTTCAGCAACGTCTATATAAAGGTTTTTATGGTATCTTAGCCTATACGCTAGGTTGGAGCGAATTTGAGGATAAAAACAATGAATTTATCCCCTCTTCTTGGGATGCGCGACATATCGTGAATGTGACAGCAGGCAAAAAATTCCAAAAAGGCTTTCTGAAGGATGTGGAAGTGGGTATCAATTGGCGATTCCAAACCGCGCTGCCTTATACGCCTTTTGCAGAAACCTCCAGCTTAGTGCAGAACTGGAATATTCGTGGTGTAGCCATTCCTGATTATGACCAACTGAATACGCTTCGTGGTGACCTCAATAGCACCATAGATATGCGAATAGATAAGAAGTGGTATTTTGATAAATGGAGCTTGAACCTTTACTTAGACATTGAAAACCTAACGGGCAATGCCGTTGGTTTACCTGTGCTACTACTCGACCGCGAATTGGACGAAAATGGTACGCCCAAAGGCGATGGCGTGATCGTGAATCCTGACGCGCCTTTCAATGAACAACGCTATTTATTGAAAGAAATTAATGATACGGTTGGCACACCGATTCCGAGTATTGGAATTATGGTGGAGATTTAGTG
>JAHDCQ010000533.1 GCA_020629845.1 Saprospiraceae bacterium
AAATCGCTCAAACTTCATCGCGTTTTATATCGCTCAAACTTTAGGGTGTACAACATGTTGCCTTAAACGTATAATATGCCTGTAAATAGAATGACAACTTGTGCTTAAGTGCCACACAGTATTTATTTGGGTAAAATTTGGTAGCAAGATTTTACACAAAAAAATATTGTGTGGCACTTAAATACAACAATATAATATATTTTATTGTAAAATGCCTAATCAGATTTTTATACAGGTTAAAAAAGTAAATCACCCCTCCAAAAAATTCTGCAATATCCGTTCCCCCACCGAACCCGACTTCTCAGGATGAAATTGGGTAGCAAAGAAATTATCCTTTTGCAAACCTGCACTAAAAGGCAACACATAATCCGTAGTAGCAGTAGTGTACGGCCCAACTTCTACATAATAACTATGCACATAATAGACATAGGCTTGTTCAAGTGAAGCATCAAAAACACCATCTGTTTGTAAGGAGTGAATGGTATTCCAACCAACGTGTGGGACTTTCTCTTCGGCTTCGGGACGAAATAGCTTTACTTTTTGGGGAATAATGCCTAAGCAAGGCGTATCATTTTCTTCGGAATGCTCGCAAAGCAATTGCTGTCCAATACAAATAGCTAATACGGGCTGTGTCAAGCTTTTTATTACTTCTGCCAAGCCTGTTTCGTGGAGGTGTTGCATGGCAGAATTTGCCTCTCCTACGCCTGGAAACAATATCTTGTCCGCCGTCCGAATTTCTTCATGGTCGGCAGTCAGTTTCGCTTCTACACCCAAGCGGTCAAGCGCGAACAAGACCGAGCGAACATTTCCAGCATTGTAGTTGATGACAGCAAGCATGCTTTTGAGTGATGAGTGATGAATTATGAGTGATGAGCTATGAGTTTTATACTCATCGCTCATCACTCACTTATAGCTGCTAGTATCTGTAATAATCTGGCTTAAATGGTCCTTTCACCGTCACGCCAATATAATCGGCTTGATCTTCAGAAAGTGTTTCCAATTCTGCCCCGATTTTCGCTAAGTGTAGGCGTGCTACTTGCTCATCTAAGTGCTTAGGTAGCATGTACACCTTATTTTCGTACTTATCCGAGTTTTCCCACAACTCTAGTTGTGCTAATGTCTGATTAGTAAAGGAATTCGACATTACAAAGGATGGGTGTCCTGTCGCGCAGCCTAAGTTCACTAAACGACCTTCTGCTAAAATCAAAACATCTTTGCCATCAATGGTGTACTTATCTACTTGTGGCTTGATTTCTACTTTGGTATCACCATAAGTGCCATTCAACCACGCCATATCAATCTCATTATCAAAGTGACCGATGTTACATACGATGGTTTTATCCTTCAATGCACGGAAGTGTTTTTCGCTGATGATGTCTTTATTACCCGTTGCTGTCACTACGATATTTGCTTGTGGTAAAGCATTTTCCATACGCAATACAGCAAAACCATCCATAGCAGCTTGTAGCGCACAGATTGGATCAATTTCGGTAACAATCACACGGCAACCTGCACCACGTAGAGAAGCAGCCGAACCTTTACCCACATCACCATAACCTGCTACTACTGCCACTTTACCAGCCATCATCACATCGGTAGCTCTACGAATCGCATCTACGCAAGATTCTTTACAACCATACTTGTTGTCAAACTTTGATTTGGTTACGGAGTCATTCACATTGATAGCTGGCATTGGAAGTGTGCCATTTTTCATGCGCTCATATAAACGATGTACGCCCGTAGTAGTTTCCTCGCTCAAACCCTTGATACCTGATACTAGTTCTGGGTATCTATCTAATACCATATTGGTCAAGTCACCACCATCATCTAGAATCATATTCAATGGCTGACCGTCTTCAAAAGCGAAAAGTGTCTGCTCAATCGCCCAATCGAACTCCTCTTCGTTCATCCCTTTCCAAGCATAAACTGGAATACCTGCTGCTGCAATTGCTGCTGCCGCATGGTCTTGTGTAGAGAAAATATTACAAGACGACCAAGTTACGTCTGCACCGAGTTCTACAAGCGTTTCTATCAAAACTGCTGTCTGTATTGTCATATGCAAACAGCCTGCAATACGTGCACCTTTAAGCGGCTTTGATTCACCGTACTGTTCTCTCAATGACATCAAGCCAGGCATTTCTGCCTCTGCAAGTTCTATTTCTTTGCGCCCCCAATCTGCTAGAGCTATATCTTTTACCTTGTACTTTAGTCGCGTTTGAACTGCGTCCATCGTATGTCTCTTTTTATAGTGAAAGAATCGTGTCTTCAAGAAGAAATGAAGTTTGAAATAGGATGTGTTATTTCCACGTTTTCAATGCCATTCCGTTTTGAGGGCGCAAAGATACGACATTCCTTAAAACAATGCTTACTTTTTTAGACATCAACATTTTAGTTTTACACTTTG
>JAHDCQ010000534.1 GCA_020629845.1 Saprospiraceae bacterium
GCTAGTGTCCTGTGAAGAAGAAATCGCTGATCCCTGTTCGAGTAAGTTCGACCAAACCGCTATGTTCACGAATGTAGCGGATAATCTGATTGTTCCTGCTTATCAAGATTTACAAGTCAGAACGAATACTCTAGCCACTGCGAGTACGGCATTTAGCAATGATATTTCAATAGCAAATTTGCAAAGCTTACGTGCTGCTTGGGCTTCGGCTTATAGAAGCTGGCAAACGGCTGCACTTTATAATTTTGGGCCTGCCGAAGCAGAACTCTTACGCGAATCGCTCAATAATTATCCTGTTGATACTGACGCTATTAATACCAATATTGAAGCAGGCACTTGGGATTTAGATGCGGTTGATACTTACGATAAAGGCTTTCCTGCGCTAGACTATTTGCTATATGGTACGGGCGAAAACGAGGCTGCAATTGTAGATTATTTCCAAAATAGTTCTGCCGCGATAGCTTATGTAGTAGATATTACGGTACAAATTAAGACTAAAGTAGATGCTACTATGCAAGCATGGTCGGACGGCTATCGGGAGACCTTTATTGAAAATACAGGCACGGCAGATGGTAGTGCATTAAGCCAGATAGTAAATGGCATTAATGAACACTACGAGCGGCTAAAGCGCGATAAAATAGGCATTCCATCAGGCGTAGTGGCACTTGGTATTCCACGCCCTCAATCGGTGGAGGCACGCTTTAGTGGTATTTCGTTGGAGTTGGCAGTCATAGCATTGGTGGCAAGTCAAAAATTATTCAAAGGTAAGGATGACATAGGACTAGAAGCCTACCTGAATGAGGTGAATGCAAAAAAAGGCGATGAACTATTGAGTAGGGTTATTAGTAACCAATATATACTAGCCTTGGGGGAATTAAATAAGATAACAGGCACTTTGAGCGAAGCCGTTGAAGCTCAAAACGAGCAAGTGATAGAAGCCTATCGTGCGGTGACTACACAAGTGGTGCATCTGAAAACAGATATGCCTTCGGTGCTATGTGTGGCGATTACTTATGTGGATAATCCTAGTGATTCGGACTAGATTTTGAATGATTTAATCGTGAATTTTGAATAAGCTAAATCGTCCCTATGGCATCGAGCCGCTCATAACTTTCCGTATCTTATTCGGCGCATTGATGGGCATAGGGGCGATTCGATTTATGCAGCAAGGTTGGATAGAAAAGCTGTATGTAGAGCCAGGTTTTTTCTTTAAATTTTATGGCTTTGAGTGGGTAGAGGTGCTAAGTCCGACGGGCATGTATGTGCTGTATAGTGTCATTGCCCTGAGTGCATTTTTGGTCATGTTGGGCTGCTTTTATCGCATTGCTATCCTTGTGTTTTTTTGTAGCTTCACCTATGCCGAATTGATAGATGCCACCAATTACCTCAATCACTATTACCTCGTCTGTATCCTTGCTTTTTTATTGATTTTTTTGCCTGCCCATCGAGCATTTTCCATAGATGTTTGGCGCAATCCTCGATGGTGCGTGAGTCATGTACCCGCTTGGTGTGTCTATGCCTTAATGGTACAAATTGGGATTGTTTACTTCTATGCGGGCTTCGCAAAACTGAATTATGATTGGCTTTTCCGCGCTATGCCCATGGCAATTTGGTTGCCCACCAAAGTAGATATTCCCATCTTAAGCAATCTATTTCAATACACTTGGCTTGCCTTTGCCTTTAGTTGGGCAGGGGCTTTGTATGATTTGAGTATTGCTTTTTTATTGTACTACGCGCCTACGCGTCCGCTTGCCTACATTGCCGTTGTTGTTTTTCATGTGCTCACCAAATTGCTTTTTAATATCGGCTTGTTTCCCTTCATTATGATTTTCAATACCCTTATCTTTTTCTCTCCGAAATTTCATCAAAGCCTGCTCGGATTTATTGGCTATCGTCCAATGAAGGCCGAAAAAATATACGCGCCAAATCTTTACATGTTCAAGCTGCTATTTGTAGTGCATTTAAGTATTCAAATCCTATTTCCACTACGGCACTATTTGTATCAGGGCAATGTATTATGGACGGAGGAAGGCTACCGCTTTTCGTGGCGCGTGATGCTAGTAGAGAAAGTAGGACAAGCGACTTTTTACATCAAAGATGGCGTAACAGGTCAGCAAAGTGAAGTCATCAATCAAGAATACCTCACCGAATTTCAAGAAAAGCAACTAGCCATTCAGCCCGATTTTATCCTGCAATTTGCTAAACACATTGCCCAGGAGTATCAGCAAAAATATGGCTTTCAACAGCCCGAAGTAACTGTAGATTGCCATGTCGCTTTGAATGCTCGCACGAGTCGTCGTTTTATTGATAAGAAGGTAAATTTATTGGACTTAGAGGATGGCTGGAAACAGAAGGATTGGATATTGCGGTGATTTTTCAGAACAAGAAAATTCGTCGGACG
>JAHDCQ010000117.1:0-3270 GCA_020629845.1 Saprospiraceae bacterium
TCTAAAACGCCATCATTCACAGAATAATCATGATTTGGATAATTGTTGCTTGTAATAACTCGCTCATCTGCAACATTATCTATCACAATAGATACAGAATTTGTAGCAGGATTGTGCGTCATATCACAATCAACTCCTGTAGTACTCAGTGTATTAGGATGTGGACAATATAAAGCGGTACTTTTAGTCAAAGGAATAACACTATTTGTCATCACCCCAAGGTGATTCCTATGATTCACGACGACATAAGCCTCTTCTTCTTTCCCTAAATCGCCGAAATAAAGATTTCTATTGCCATTCGAGTTGATGATTTGTCCGTCTTTTCTCAGAAATAGTTCTTGTTCTTCTATTACATTGTACTGTCCACTTGCATCCCGCAATTGCACTAATACCCAATCTATGGCATCTGGTGGAATGGCATTCGCTGTTTCACCAAGCATAGGTCCTGCAGATGGAAGCAGTCCATGGATATTTTGTTCCATTTCTGATATACCTGTATCATAAGGTCCTTGTAGCAGTACTTTTACTTGCAAGTTTAGGCCCGAAAGTGGGTCGCTGCCTCTGCTTTCTTCTGTTTCATTATCTCTACCATCGCCGTCGGGGTCATCGTCGCCATCGTAGGAGTAGCAGAGCAGATTTTCCATTTCCCAAGTATCATCTAAGCCATCCGCATCTAAGTCACCAACAGGTCCGCTATAAAAAGCAGGATTCAACGTCGGTAGATTTGCATTCGTAGATACTAAATAATTTCGCAACTCAATCAATAAGCGATTCGCAATTTCAGGATAAACGGCTGCCACATCTGTCTCCTCTCCAATATCTGCCTCTAAATCGTATAAATCTATATCACAGTTTTCATAGTCCATTATTAGTTTATACTGCCCAGATACGATAGCGGAGCGTGGTCGCTTGCTGTCCCCATCATAGTGTGGCGAATGGAAATACAAGCCTCCGCCCTGTCGTTGAAAGCTAGTTTGAGCAAAAAGTGGATTAAGGTCTGTACCATCCAAATTGGCAGGAAGAGGATTTGAACTACCACTCAAAGCCGCAATAGTTGGGAATAAATCATAGCCATTTACAGGCGTATCAGAATAGGCAGTATTCACCGTCGGGCCAGATACAAACATAGGCACTCGGATACCACCTTCCATAATAAAGTCTTTCCCACTAGCCAATGGTGCATTCGTACTTTGGTTGCGCTGCCCTCCATTATCAGAAGTTATAATAATATAGGTTTCATTCTCTATATTCAAATCAGATACTTTTTGGACGATTCGTCCAATAGCTTCATCTAAATCTTTTATCATAGCAGCATAATTCACATTATTGTGTATACTGCCTGGCGTTTTTGTAGAGAAATAATTAATCGTACTTGGTCGTGCTTCTACATTGGTATGCACTGCATAATGCGATATTTGCACATAAAAAGGGACATCATCTGCAACGGCTTGCGTCATGAAATTTTCGCCTTTGGTCGTGAGTTCAAACATCTTTTTCGGATCTGCCTGTTCTACCATGCCATCAGCAGCGTCGCCTGTATTATTATTGGTTCTGCCATCTCCATCATCAAAGCCATGGTCTGGAGCATTTGAACCACCTGATCCCAAATGCCACTTTCCATAATGTGCCGTTCGATAGCCTAAGCCTGTTGCTTTCAACCATTCTGCTATGGTGACATCGCTTGGGTTGATGACATCCGTATCGCTGCCGTCAATTAACGGTCGGTCAGTATTCACGAAAGTCCCCGTATCCGTAAAGCGGGAACGAGCAGGTGATTTTCCTGTCAAGATACTATTACGACTAGGCGAACACTTGGCAGCAGGTGAATAAGCTTGCGAGAATACCATAGCATTCTGTGCAAAAGCCTCTAGATTGGGAGTTTCGTAAAAGTCGCTTTTTGAACCAGGTTCGGAAGGTTTTATTAGCACCGATGTACCATTCCAGGCTTGATCATCGGTTAAAATTACGACAAAATTTGGAGTTTGGGCGGTCAGGGAAGTGCAAAACAGTATTGCACTTACGAAGTAAATGAATTTGTTGGTACGCATTTTTTGTTTGTTTAGATACGCAAATTTTAAGTGTGTTTTTGTTGAAATTGATGATATTGTTGAAAATGTTGAATGTAAAAATCAACATTTTCAACGCTTTCAACATCTTCAACAAAGTATTTCCTGTTTTACAAGAAAACCCTTATATCAGATTTACCAAACTTATTAATGGCTTATTATTCTTTGATGTTCTCAATTTGTGCTGCCAAGAAGGGATACTTAGAAGCCTAAGATTTTGTGTCTTTTCCATATATTTTGCCTTTATAAAAAAATAATCGTCAAGCCCTTATTATCGAACTGATAGCACAAATATGCAAAGGTTTAAGATAAGATACTTAATTTAGAGCGTTACAAAACGTTACCTTTATGAAAAAGCATACCAACTATTTTGCTTTATTGTTGCTTTTAGCCTTTATCAATTGTGAAGAACAAGCAAGTACACAATCCAATATAAAAGAAAAAGCTCCCAATATCATCTTAATACTAGCGGATGACTTAGGCTATGGGGAATTGGGGTCGTATGGTCAAAAACTAATTGAAACACCCAATATTGATGTCTTGGCGGCGAAAGGTATGCGATTTACGCAGTTTTATTCTGGTTCGGCAGTTTGTGCGCCAGCGCGTGGCGTTTTGCTTACAGGACAGCATACAGGTCATGCACATGTGCGCGGCAATGACGAATGGAAAGAACGCGGCGATGTTTGGAATTTTCAGGCGATGTATGATAATCCACAACTAGAAGGGCAGCGACCATTACCCGATAGTATCGTCACCATTGCCGAAGTATTAAAAACGAGAGGTTATGCTACCGCTTGTGTTGGCAAATGGGGCTTGGGTGCGCCTGCTTCCGAAGGCGCGCCCAATAAGCAAGGTTTTGATTTCTTCTATGGCTACAACTGCCAACGCCAAGCGCATACCTACTACCCTACTCACCTTTGGAAAAATGAAGAACGCGTCTTTCTAAACAATGAACTCGTACCGCCTCATGTCGCGCCACTAGCTCCTGAGCTAGATTCTATGGATGAAGCCAATTATGCCAAATATCATCAGGAGGACTATGCGGCAACTTTCATGCAAACAGAGGCATTGCAATTCGTAGAGGCGCATCAAAAGCAGCCTTTTTTCTTATATTATGCTACGCCTATACCGCATGTAGCTTTACAAGCTCCCAAGCGATGGATTGACCATTATCGGAAGAAATTTGGAGAAGAAGAACCATATA
>JAHDCQ010000117.1:3370-15075 GCA_020629845.1 Saprospiraceae bacterium
TCGCTATCCAAGCCATACCGAACGCTGGAGAATGGGGGTATTGGATGAGTGAGTAAATTATTCAAAATCAATTTGTACCGTGTCGTCTATTTTCAGACCGAGTAAGTCAGCAGCACGTCCCATATTAATGGCAATTTCTAGATAATTGGCAGCATTGAACAGGCAGAGTTGCTCCCCAATAGGTACATCGTGATAGTGTTCGCTAAGTTTTAGAATGGGGTCGTGCCTACGGAAAAAGAGGCGAAAATTGCGCCCTGCACCCACCTTCTCGAAAAGGGCTTTGGTAATGTTCACAATCGCATTGCCATAGTTATCAATATGAATAACCGAGCCTCGAATTTGAGACGGACTAATGACGGCTTGCAGCGTGATGCGTTGCTCTATGCTGTTATCCGCTACTCCTAATGCTGCTATTGGCTGGTCTTCTTGTAAGTGTTTCGCCACTTTAGCATAGAGTTTATTCAAGCTTTTTTCAGAAGTGTCTTCAGGAACAATGCGAAAAATCTGCTCTGGCAGTACCTTAAAGAGCAAAGTCATTGTCCCATTATCAGGCACAAGGAAATAGTGTCCTTCATATTGTGCAATTAAAAAGGAACTATCTTTGCTATACTGTGTGTTCACACTCACGATATGCAAACTGCCTGCGGGAAAGCTCGCATAAGCATTTTTCAAAATAAAAGCAGCCTGCACAATATCGTGCTGCGGCACATGATGCGTGATGTCAATGATTTGAGCTGTTGGACTCTCACATAAAATCGCTCCTTTCAGGATAGCTACGTAATAGTCCTGCAGGCCAAAATCACTCGTTAATGTTACAATTGGCATCTCTTGTTTGGTGTTATCTTTTTGATAAACTAATTTTACTATTTCTTAACCCGCAATATAAATCAGAATACCCTATTTTTACACCAATTAATTGGATAATATTTTAAACTAAATTATAGATATGAGATTTTAGGCTCGATAATTATCGGGAGAGATGTGATTTTTTTTACAAATACATCTACTATTTATTTCTCATACTTAATTGAAAAACAACATATTGAGCGAAATCAATCTAACCATCGAAGCGGTAGATTTAGTAGAATTATTTGGCGAAAAGAATGCTAAACTAAATCTCATTCGAGCAGCTTTCCCAGATGCAACAATTAATGCCAGAGGAAATCAAGTAAAAATTACAGGCGAAAAAAAACAAACCCAAAAGGTAAAAGGAAAATTTGAACTCTTAGTACGCTTGTTGAAAACCCATGAGAAACTCCCAACACAAATGGTACAAGATGTACTAGATGGTCTAAATCCATTTGAGACAAAAATTGCAGAAAATACAGCAAAAGCTATTGTGCATGGGCGCAATGGTAAAGTGATAAAAGCGCGTACACACAATCAGAAACGCCTTATCGAAGCTTCTGAAACGAATGATTTAGTATTTGCCGTTGGGCCAGCAGGCACAGGTAAGACCTATACGGCGGTAGCTTTAGCCGTACGAGCTTTACGTAATCGAGTGGTGAAGAAAATCATTCTCACCCGTCCTGCCGTGGAAGCAGGAGAGAGTCTAGGTTTTTTACCAGGTGATTTAAAGGAAAAAATTGATCCGTATTTGCGCCCGCTTTACGATTCTCTGGATGATATGATTCCTGCGGATAAGCTGAGTCAATTTATGCAGACGCGTGTCATCGAAATTGCACCGCTTGCTTTTATGCGTGGTCGTACATTGGATAATGCTTTTATCATCTTAGATGAAGCCCAAAACTGTACTACGATGCAGTTGAAAATGTTCCTGACCCGTATCGGGCCATCGGCAAAGTGCATTATCACAGGCGATTTGTCGCAGATAGATTTGCCGCGTAGTGTGCGTTCAGGTTTGCCACGTGCTTTAGATATTTTGTCGCCTATCAATGGTATTGATATTGTCCGACTAACAGCCGAGGATGTCGTGCGACACCGATTAGTACGCTCTATCATTCTTGCCTATGATCGCAGCGACGAAGAACTAGAAGCCTATCGCAAAAAGCGAGAAGCTGCTGCTAAAGAGCAAATCAATGGAACAGTAGAAGTGGAAAAGAAACCCGCTCCCTAAGCTCGATTTTAGCTATTTGGCTGTTTAGTAATATGCAATTCAGTAGAGCATGTCGTACATAAAATGTTTTCTTTGTACGACATCTTCTATTGAATTCCGTATAAAATTAAAGCCCAAATTAAAGCGAAACATGGAAATCACCTTGCCGATAAGTAGCATCTGGATTATTGCCATTGGTAGTATTGGAGTTGCCATTGCTGTACTTACGAGCATCTTTTTTTATTACCAAAGACGCGGGCAACATAGCTCAGATATTTTCCTTGCTTTGCTCTTGCTATTAAGCGGCTTGACGCTGCTTAATGATGTATTAAACACTTCAGGAATCACCAATAGATTGAAGCAACTGTATTTCATTCCTATTTTCTATTCCCTAAGCATCGCTCCCTTGTTTTATCTTTTTATAAAGTCAAAATACTACAACAGTCATGCCAAGCTCGATTTTTTGCATCTTATAATTCCGATTATGCAAGGGATGGTTTATTGGGGAATTGGATTTCAAAGCCTAGCCTACAAGTCCAGTTTGTGGGGTAATGCCTCCTTTCGCACATTTATAACCATCGAGTCCTTTCTATTTCCTATCAGCTTGCTGCTCTATAGTTTTCTAAGTATTTCGCTGCTTAGAAAACGCTCCACTAGCACTTATTTTTGGAATGATGACTTAAAAAGTTGGCTTACTACTTTTACAAAAGTCTTCGTATTTATCGCCTTATTGGAATTTTTTGTTTCCAGCGTGGAGACGTTTTACGGAGATATTTTGGGCGGTTCTTTTTATATTTTACGCATCCTCATTTTTACGCTCTTCGTCTTATGGATTGTATACAATACCATTAAGTTGAGCTATCCAAGTTCCATCTACAATAGCTTACCTCAGAAAACAGCTTCCTTATTGAAAAATGCAGAACTAGACCAACTGAAAGCTGAATTGCTACGACTCATGGAGCAAGAGAAGGTTTACCTAAATTCAGATTTGTCGCCCCAAATTTTAGCAGAATATTTAGGCATTACAACTAAGAAATGTTCACACATACTTAGCAATGGCTTAGGTACTAACTTCAATCAATTTATCAATAAGCATAGAGTAGAAGCTGTAAAAGCAAAAGTACAAGCAGGACGGCACAAAGAATTAACCTTACTTGGAATTGCTTATGAGTGCGGATTTGAGTCAAAATCCACATTCAATAGGGCTTTTAAGTTACAAACAGGTATGACCCCAACGCAATACAGGAAATCCTTGGAATAATTCGTGTCAAATCCAGATTTGAAGCGATGGAACGCTAAAATGCTGCTTGTTTTGTGGTATTAATCATAAATACTTAAGCAGAAATGAGTAAATGGTATCCATCAATTTTTAAGACCGCCTTCCCCGAACAAACCAATTACAACCTAGGATTCTTGATACTTCGATTTTTTGTAGGCTTGGCCTTTTGTACCGTTTTTGAAAAACTATTTCCAAGAGATGGTATTTGGGGACCTCAAGATTGGTTCATTCAGGATGTTGCTGATATGGGCTTTCCCTTTCCACTATTTTTCGCATGGGGAGCGGTGCTGATTGAATTTGTGGGAGGCATACTCTTAATGCTTGGTTTGTTCACAAGACCCGCTGCATTGCTGAATGCCATTGTAACCTTCGTAGCTGCCTTTGTTTATCATCAAGGCGATATCGTGAAACCAGGCTTGACAGCTTTTTTCTTTATGATTATGTGCATTAGTATCCTATTGAATGGAGCAGGGAAGTATAGTTTAGATTATTGGATTCATAATAAAAATAACAAAAATGAAGTATAGTATTTTAATCATACTAGTGCTAGTTAGCGTGTTATGCACCGCTCAAGTTGTCACCATTTCACCGAGCGAATTGGAGCAAATGACAGGGCAATGGGAAGGTACACTCACCTATACGGATTATAGAGATGATACCGCTACTTCTACGCTGAAATGTAAAATGAATGGTGCATGGACTGGAAAGAAAGGCATTATAAACATTGGATTTACAGAGCCTAACGGAGAAGTCATCTATGATAAATCGAGCTTAAAACTCTTGAAGCAAGGCAAAAGGATGAAATTTGAGAACAAGGTATACGAGATAGACTCTTTTGAGCAAAATGAAAATTCAGGCGGCTGGGAATTGAGTATGTCTCGCTCAGGTAAGGATAATAATAGGAAAGCCAAGATTAAACAACGCATAAGCTATAGCGCGACAGTATTAGCCATCACGAAGGAAGTGAAGTACGACAATACTGCTAACTTTTTCGTGCGGAATACCTATCTTTTTAAAAGACCATAACTGATTTAGATGACGGTCATTTAAAAATGACTGTCATCTAACTACAAAGATAGAGTATCCCTAATCCACCACCATAGTCACCTTATCCAACTCCTGCTGCTCGGTATGCTTCGGAAGTTCGCGGTATTCGTACTCTTGATTGCGCAATTGAGGCACATAGCCTGCGTCGCGTATCGCTTGCTGAATACCATCGGCAGTAAAGCGGAAATTTGCACCTGCGGCTGATACTACATTTTCTTCAATCATAATGCTCCCAAAATCATTCGCCCCTGAATGCAGACAGACTTGTGCTACTTGCTTACCTACTGTCAGCCAAGATGCTTGAATATTGACGATATTCGGCAACATAATTCGGCTCATGGCAATCATCCGCACATACTCATCGCCTGTGCAGGTATTGCGTGCGCGCTTGATGCGTTTCAGAATCGTATCTTCATCCTGAAAAGGCCATGGAATGAAGGCAAGAAAACCATTTGCATCTTCAGGTTTTTCGGATTGAACTTGGCGCAAATCTACGAAATGCTGCATCCGCTCCAGATTGGTTTCGATATGTCCAAACATCATCGTAGCCGAAGTGGTAAGGTGCAATTGATGAGCAGCACGCATTACATCGAGCCATTCTTTGCCGCCACATTTGCCTTTAGAAATCAAGCGGCGGACGCGGTCGCTTAGTATTTCAGCACCTGCGCCAGGAAGCGAGTCTAGCCCCGCTTCTTTCAAGGCTTTCAGTACTTCATAGTGCGAAGCTTTTTCCAGTTTAGCCACGTGTGCAATTTCAGGCGGGCCAAGAGCATGAAGTTTTAAATTAGGATAAAGTTCCTTCAATTCGCTGAAAAGATCACAATAATATTGCAGTCCCAAATCAGGGTGATGGCCACCTTGTAAGAGCAACTGCTCGCCTCCGAAGCGGAAGGTTTCTTCTATCTTTTGCTTGTATTCTTCAATGGTAGTAATGTAAGCCTCTCCATGTTTTGGGCGACGGTAGAAATTACAAAACTTGCAGTTGGCGATACATACATTCGTGGTATTGGAATTACGATCAATAATCCAAGTCACGATATTATTCGGTACATGATGCTGGCGCATTTTATTACCTACATACATGAGTTCGGCGGTAGTTGCCTGCTCGAAGAGGAAAACGCCTTCTTCAGCACTCAGAAAATCTAATTGTAAAGCCCGATGTAATAAGTCGTCTGTTCTCATGACTAGATATGAGATTTTTAGATGTGAGACCTGTCTGCCGACAGGCAAGATATGAGACAAAAAAACATCACAAGTTTTCTCACTTCTGTGGAACACTGTATTTTGGATTTTAAACAAGCAAACTAGACTTGCTGTTGCAAAGGAACGAACTTATTTTCAAAAATTTCTGAAAATAAAAAAAGCCATGCTGGATTTTTCCAACATGGCTTTTAAGAAAATAAGATTTGTAGTCTCAAATCTCACATCTTAAATCTAAGAGTCTAAAAAATTAGTTAGACTTTGATGTATTGTAAATATCGCCCATTTTCGGTGCGATACGGAATACCACACGACGGTTTAGTGCTTGACCTTCTTCCGTTTCGTTGTCACCTACTGGCTTGTATTCACCACGAGCAGAAGAACCAATTTGAGAAGGGCTAACACCTGCCTTAACCAATTGACGTACTACTGCATCTGCACGACGGTAGCTCAAGTCCCAGTTGTCACGGTAATTTCCACCGAGGATACCATCATCATCAGCGTGACCTTCAGCAGTAACTTCTAGGTTTGGATTAGCAGCTAACATGGTTGCTAAAGAATCCAAAACTGATTTATCATCACTAGTCATTCTGATAGAACCACTCTTGAACAATACAGGAGCAACATCCAAGTAGATGATGTCATTTTCTTCTCTTAAAGACAATCCACTAGACTCATAAGCAGTGAATGCACCATCAATTGTGCTATTCAAGCTCGTTACTTTAGCTTCTACAGCTTCAGTAGCTTTCTTAGCTGCTTCAGTAGCTGCTTCAGCAGTTGAAACATCATTCTTTAAGCCACTAATAGTACCGTTCAACTTCGTTTTTTCTTCTTCGTAAGTTGCTATCAAGTTTTCCTTTTCTTCTTCTAACGACTTGATGTTGTCTTTCTTTTCTTCTATGTCACGTAAAAGTCCGTCACGAACACCTTCTAGTTCTAGAAACTTCTTTTTAGATACACAAGAAGAAGTAGCAAGTGCAAAAACGCATAAAATAATAAATGAAAAGCGCATGCTCTGATAGATTTTTAGTTAATTAAATAGAATTAGCAAATTCGTACTATTGAAATAGTGATGACTACGGGTAGTAATTCACTATTTCAGCAGTTATATAAATACAAAGTAATAAGCATAGCCTTATGCTGGCTAATAGCAAATCATAAATGGCCTACTTATTAGTTCGGATTTTTGCTTTCAATAAATAGCTTAAACTAATGGTTCGAAAATACCATTAGGTATCGGTCAACTAAAACTGGGAAAAAAGGTGAAGTAAGTCAGCTACTAAAATACTTATCAATCTTCTATAATTTAGAAATCGTTATTCAACGTTTTAAATCATATTAGATTGCAAAAATATACTCTGTTGGCGCAAAATAAGTAAAAAGACTAGCGAATTGCAAAAATGATTGAGTAGAATACACGTTTTGGCTAGTTATTGGTCTTTTTTCTTAAAATCTCCGCGTTTCCAAGCATCAAAAAACTGCTTCCAGGCTATCGGATTAAAAATATTCATTGGCGGACGTTGCCCAATATGATAATATTCGCGGGCTTGTTGGCGCAAATAATAATCGGCATGTTCGTTGCCATCGAGCTTTACTTCATTTCGCATGCGTTGGAGGGCTTCTTCGGCGAGGTTTTCGGCTGCATATCGCTGCAATTCGGGCGTTACATCCATTGCTAAAAACTCCAGTTTGAAGTGGTCGCGGCTAGGCCAAGGAAAAACGACGGTTTCTGGTAGGTTGATGGCATCTTGTGTCATCAGTTGCACAATGGAGTAGCGGCTATCGTCTAATTCTTCGGGTAAGCCATAGCGCACCGTTTTGTAACCTACTGCTGAAAATTCGAGTGTATCGGTAGCTCGAATAACAATGGAGAAAAAACCAGTAGCGTCTGAGTAGGTTCCACGGGCTGTACCTACCACATGGATATTAGTATAAGGCACAGGGTAGAGGTCATCATCTGTACCATCCAATACCATACCTGATAATTGTACCAATTTTTCTTCACCAGGTGTTATCTGCGCTTGCGCGTTAATACCGAACATTACAACTAGAAAAAATAGGATTTGCCACTTCATTGCTATTATTACTTTTCTCTAAAGACGTACAGACCATAACGATGGTTCGCTCTAGTCTGGTATAAAGCGTTAAGGTAATGATAATGTTTCTAAATTAGAAATGTGCTGTGAACTTGCATTTTCATTGATTGTTATGATTCCATGACAATTTCACCAACAGATAGAATTGGACTCGTTTGGTCGGGTGGGGGAGCGCGTGGTGCGTATCAATTGGGCTTATGGAAAGCTATGCGCGAACTAGGTATTGATAAGCAAGTGACCGTACTTACAGGTACTTCTATTGGCGCGGTCAATGGGGTTGCTTTTGTGCAAGATGCTTATGATACCTGCTTCGAGGTGTGGCAAAATATGGATTATAATGCGGTTTTCGATTCCATTCCGAAGCAAGAAAACCTTAGCACAGGGCGTGTGCTGTATTCTTTAGCCAAAGATTTTGTGCGAAAGCGCGGTATTTCTGTAGATATTTCTCGCAATCGAGTGAAAGAATTGACCAATGAAACGCTACTTCGCTCTTCTAAGGTAGATTTTGGAATAGTCGTTTATAATTGGACAAAACGCGAGGGTGAAAAACGCTTTGTAGATGAAATTCCCGAAGGTATGGTAGCCGATTATGTGAATGCAAGTAGTAACATTCCCGTATTTGAGTCGCTCTATATCAATGGCGATAAATATGTAGATGGTGGTTTTGCAGAAGTGGTGCCTTTGAGCCTTTGTTTGCGTCGCGCACATAAGTTTGATAAACTCATCATTGCTCAAATCAACTCTTTTCCTTATCAGCATCTACAAAGTAGAGGAGAGATAGCGGGCAAAGAATATGTCATGTTTTCGCCGCTTCGTCGTATTGGTTCGCCTGCCGATTTTTCGCCTGCGGCTATCCATCATGCTATTGAGTTGGGCTATCAGGAGAGTATGGCGGCTTTGAAGGTGAAATTACGCGTGTAGTTGTAACCCATTTATCCAAATCCACATCTTATCGAAGAAAAGAAGCTTTCTATCCATCAAACAGGCAATTTCGAGATAGAAATACGAGTTTGTAGTTGAAAGAATAATACCACTCCACATCTAAAAGTTGTACTATCCAGCTTAATACAACTTTTGGACATGGATTGGTATAAGAATTTAGAAATCACCTGATACAACATGACAAACAAAACTGGCGAGCTAGGATTTGTGCAAGAATTCTATGCCCTCGAAATCCGTATTGGTAATGCTACCGATGCCTTCGAGGACGTACAGCAAGCACTTTTTCAACTATGCGAAAGAGACGCAGCGGCTGAAATGAGTTTGGAAGCACGATTACGCACTATTTTACAGCAAAAAATCAAAGCCAATTTCTACGAATCGAACCTCACCCATTTGCAGGCAGAACAAGTAGCCGTAAATATTATTGCTTATGAAGAACGCCAAGCACCACTACGCATAGTCGTTACCTTGGTAGTCAATCTGTACACGCATTTTGAACGCTATGCTGATTTACAACAGTCCCAAACTACTTTTCTACAAGATATTCGCTATTTTTTACAGCCGCTTGGTACTCAATATCCCGTAGAGGCAAGTTTGCAACATACTTCTCCACATAAGCCACGGACGCTGTCGGATAATTTTGTACAATTGCTTGCCAAAACCAATCTATTTTGGAGTGCTTCGGGGGCATCTATATTGTTACTAGAAAAAAGCTATACCGACCATAATAAGTATAAAAACCTCGGTGCTGCTATTTTGCTCACAGGAGCGTTTGCCTTTGTATCTGCCACCTTCGCGCTTTCTTACCTCACGGATAACTGGTTGATTATTGTGCCTGTCGCCTTGCTGTGGTGTTTTACTATCATCAATATTGATATGATGATTATCAATACGATGGTGAAGTATAAAAAGTGGACTTTGCGTTCCTTTTTTGGCTTTCTGTCGCGGATATTATTGGGCGTAGCTATTGCAATTTCTATTTCCATTCCTGTAGAAATGACTTTATTAGAAGATGAAATTCGAGATGAGATAGACCGCAACGACCGCGCTCTATTACAGGCGGAAGTAGATAAATCCATCGCTGAATTTGCCGAATTGGATACGTTGAAAGCGCAAAAAGTAGCTTTGCAAGAACGCTTCAATGAAGAAATGCAGGGCAAAACAGGTGGCTCTGGTAGAGTAGGCTATGGCACAATAGCGAAGAAACTGGAAACTCAAATGCTAAGCTTGGATAGCACTATTCTACGCTTAGAAGCAGAAAAAGACAGTACACAAGCCCGCGTAAGCCGAGAGATGGAAAATGCCCAAGTGGAGAACAACAAATATGGTTTTCTTGCTTCCTATCGGGCATTGCATCGTTTGCAGTATGATAGCGAGGACAATTCGGTTTTCTATATTGCACTAGGTATTAAAATACTGCTGTTATTGATTGAGTTGTTGCCCATTATTTCTAAGTCCTTAATGCGGCGTGGCGCGTATGACGCGCTTTATGAATTGGAAGAGCAAAAATATGTGCGTATGAGTGATGGAGCGAAGGGATAAAATATACTAGCCTCTATCTACCGATGAGTGGATAGGAGCTAGTGCATCAACCCATAAGTAATTACCAACTTTAGGGAGCTTATTTTTTCGTTAGTCGAGGCATGAGGAGAGAGCATAACTGCTTACTTGACCGACGAATAACGAGAAAAGAAGTCGATAAAGCTGATAATTATTTATGGATTGATGCACTAGTAAGAATCGTTTAATTCCAGAAGGTATGATAGGCATTAAAAGTTCTTGTACGTCCTTTATAATTGATAGAAAACTTAGGACTGCATTCATTCGGTAAGAATGTCACGGTTATAGGCTTTTCTGTCTCAATAACATATTCTCCTGATTGATACCAACGACAAGCGTTTGCATGAACAATTGGCTCATTCACTCGAAATGCTTGTTCAGCAACACCACTTATACTCACAAAACCGTCGCCACCCATATCATACACATCGTCTTCTGTAGAAGGAGTTTGTTCGCCATCTGTTTGTACACGCGCAAAAAAGCTTTCGATATCCATTTTAGTTGAACCTCCATTCATTGTAAGCTTCTGACCACTTAATGCAGGATAGTGTTCTAAGAGTTTTTCATAAACCTCTGGGACTAATATAAGACCTTTTGAGTCTCCAATCACCCAACCGCCACCACCAGCAAGTGCATTGGCAAAGCCTGCTCCTTTTGCATTGTCTTTTAGCTTAAAGCCTGCATAGATAAGCTCATTAAATACAATAAGTTTATTACCTGCATTGTCCATTAGGACATGCAAATTGCCCAAAATACTATTGCCATGGCGGTCTCTATACTCTCTTGGGAAATTAATTTCTTGGCGAAAGGGAAATCCTTCAAGCGGTGGTAACGTACTAATAATATTACTAGCATCTATAGTCGTCGAATTATTCATCATAATGTCGCCTACTTCTTGCTCGATAATATTTGCGAAATCGAGTTGGGCATGGATGGAACGTGCCAAGTCTACAGCTTGACTAAAGCTAGGCTCTCTTTCTAGACTTAGAGATGCACTAATATTATCTTCTTTGGAGCAAGCGGATAACAATGCTACACAAGCAAATACGGAAAATAGAGTTGATTTCATTGCAATAAAATTTTAGGGATTGCGCAATTCATAACCTATACAAGATACAGCAAGCTATCGAAGACTAATCTGAAAAGACAAGCTAGATGCGTAGACTACTATTTGCGAAATCCATTAATAAAAAAATGATATGATGCTTGTATAAGGCCAGATTTATAGAAATGTGACAGGAAATAATGAAGGTTTGAATAGAAAAATAAATAACAGAGAAGTGGTTAAAAAGGGGGGGGCTGTAAAAAAGACAATTCATCTGCTAATAAAAAGTTAGCAGATGAATCGTATTACGACTTTAGTCCGTCACCACAAAACAACGCGTTTCGGGTTTGCGGTCGCCAATTTGGAGGCTTGCCAAATAAGTGCCATTTGGATAATGCCCCACACTAAACTCAATGATACCATCTAAGGTAGCAATATCGCGTTGCGCCATCAATTGCCCTGATTTGGAGTAAATGCTTA
>JAHDCQ010000118.1:0-9215 GCA_020629845.1 Saprospiraceae bacterium
GTTCCACCTGCTTATTTTCGATAGGCGTGATATAGAAAAAGTTGGTTGCCACTTGTGCATTTTGCCAAACGGCTTCACTCAAGCTACCATCCACTTGCATCGTTTCCGTTGTGCGTTTGATGTGGTATTGGTATTGCTCGCGGAAGGACTGGCCTTTATCCTGTGCGAAGGCTATGTAAACTGTGGAGAGGAGTAGGAGAATGATGACTGACTTTTTCATTTGGTGAAGGTAGGGGTTTTGGGGAATTTCTGTTTGGGAGATAGGCGATTTTTGAAGCAAGCTTTATCAAAAAGACGTATCTTTGATGTACTGATTGTACTTGAAATAATACGAATTAGAACAAAACAGTATAAATGAAGAAACATATCCGATTTGATTGGGCTATAAAACGCCTGATAAGAGATAAAGTCAATTTTGGCATCCTCGAAGGTTTTTTGAGTGAACTGATTGGCGAGGATATTCGTATTGAAGCAGTACTAGAAAGTGAAAGCAACCAACAAACGGAAAACGAAAAGTTTAATCGCGTAGATTTACTGGTAGAAAACACCAAAAAGGAGCTTATCATCATCGAGATTCAAAATTCCCATGAACTCGACTACTTTATGCGGATTCTATTCGGTATTTCTAAAGCGATTACCGAGTATATCAAGGAAGGAGAAGCCTATTCTAAAATCAAAAAAGTCATTTCTGTAAATATTATTTACTTCAATTTGGGACAGGGCGAAGATTATATTTATCGTGGAACGACGCAATTCAGAGGGATACATGCCAATGACGAATTGCAACTGAGTCCTAGCCAAAAGAAATTATTCGGGAAAGAAAGTATAGCGGATTTGTACCCTGAAATCTATTTGATAAAGGTGAATCAATTTGATGATTTGGCAAAAAACACCTTAGATGAATGGATTTACTTCTTCAAAAACAGCGAAATAAAGGAGAGTTTTAAAGCTAGAGGCTTGAAAGAAGCGCATGAAAAACTAAAGGTCGCTAACCTCCCAGAAGCAGAACGCAAATCTTATGAACGCTATTTGGATAATCTCCGCTATCAAGCTAGTATCGCCGAAACTTTGAAATTTGAAGCCGAGGAAAAAGTGCGAAAAAGCGAACACCTAGCTATTGCGAAACGCTTGAAAGCGAGTGGAGCTTCTGTGGAGCTTATTCAGGAGGTAACTAGTTTGTTTAGAGAGGAGATTGAGATGGTGTGAACCAGAGGAAGACATCAAAAACCACCGCGAAAATGGAAGGCATAGCGGAAGTAGTGCGAAAAATGAAAGCCAAAGGCATGCCCTATTCAGAAATTCAAGAACTAACAGGGTTATCTGTCGAGGAGATAGAAAAGCTCTAAATCCCCCACAAGTAAATAAAATTCTCCGCTCATCGAAGAACAACACCTAGCTCTTACAGCTATAACAGCATGTAGTTGCTACTTATTAGGTACTAATTACACAATAATACCTAAATTAGGTGAAGAAAACCATGAAAAGGCACTATTCCATTTTGTGATACATTGTTTTTTGATACTTTTAAGACCATTCTTCTAAGAAGCTATGTTTTCCAAACAAATTTTCAAACTCAAGACAATGAAGTACCTAAATCTTTCTCAATTTTTAACTATTTCCCTTTACCTAATATTCTTGTTTTCTGTAGGCACACTAAGTGCGATTCCATCTCCAATTATTTCATACCCTATGAACCAAACGCCTGATGCTACACCCAACGCCATACTGGATGCAACAGGCAATACGACGGGGACATTGGATAATGTATCGGGCGGACTACCCACGCTTATCGCAGGGGCAAATGCGAATACCCAATCGGCTTGGGATTTTAGTCCTACGGCAGGCTATATCCGAGTAGCCTCCAATGCGACAACTGCCCAGCTTGGAGATATTACTGCTACGGATGGTATTACGATTGGCTTCTGGGCAAATTTCAATTATAACACCACCTATATATTTAGACGCTTATCAGGTATAGGCAATGTCTTTGATATAATGATGAATGGTGCTGGGGTTGAAATTCGTTTTCAAGACCCCAATTATGTCATCACTAGTGCTGCTACAGACGGCGTGTTTGATGGCACATGGCATCATATTGCTGTCACTTTCGATTTCACTAGTAGTACCAATAATTTGATTTTGTATTTGGATGGTCAGGTGATTAATACAAAGAGCTATTCGGTTGCTAATTCTTTTAATTCCACAGTACATGACTTGATTATTGGAGCGCGTGCTAGTGGCGATGCTCGACATTATTCAGGGCAAATGGATGAGTATGTAATTTTTGATGAAGCCTTGAGTGCAGCGGATGTACTAGAGCTATATAATGGGAGCAATAATTCCTGCACTAGCTCATTGGTGGATATACTATATCCGATGAATCAAACACCTGATGCTGCGCCAAATGCTATACTGGATGAGACTGGCAATACGACGGGTACATTGGATAATGTGTCGGGTGGTCTACCGACGCTTGTTGCAGGTGCAAATGCAAATACGCAATCTGCTTGGGATTTTGGCCCTACAACAGGCTATATTCGAGTAGCTTCTGATGCAACGACTGCTAAAATTGGAGATATTGCTACTACGGATGGTATTACTATTGGCTTTTGGGCAAACTTCAATTATGATGCAAGCTATATATACAGACGTTTGTCAGGTATGGGGAATGTCTTTGATATAATGATGACGAATGGAGGAATAGAAGTACGCTTTCAAGATCCCAATTATACGATAGGAAATACACCAGCGGATGATGTTTTTGATGGTACATGGCAGCATATCGCTGTTACCTTCGACTTTACAAGCAGCACCAATAATTTAATTTTATATCTGGATGGTCAAGTAATTAACACAAAGAGCTATTCGGTTGCTGCTTCCTTTAATTCTACGGTAGCTGACCTCATTATTGGAGCGCGTTCTAGTGGCGATGCTCGACATTATCCAGGGCAACTGGATGAATATGCCATCGCTACTAGAGCCTTGAGTGCTTCGGAGATATTAGATTTATACAACTCCAGTAATTGCTCTCCTACGACTGTGACCAAAAACGATGAAATACTCAGCCTTGATCCTTACTACTTCGACGATTTTGAGACGCTAAAAACAAATGATTTTTCCAGCGACTTGAGTACACACAGTACAATAGAATGGTACGATAACAATCGCCCAAATTTAGTAGCAGGGCCTAAAGGAAATGCGATAGACTTGCATGGGGTAGATGCAGCATTTAGAGCGCATTCTTATGGAAACTATAAGCTTGGAAATTTTCCCTACTCTACGGGTTTTAGCTGCTCTTTTTGGATTAATCACCTCTATGACCATGCAGCAGATGCAAATGATAGAATTTTTGCCCAGCATACTAATTTCCAACTAAGATATAGCAACGGCTTACATGCAACATTCAATAATCAATCTCAACAAATAGTTGGCACACAAGCCTTAGATGGAGCTTGGCATCATATTGTCATAGTAGCAGACTTTGATAAAACGAGCAATAATGTTACCGCTTATATGGATAATGCGCCCATTGGTACATTTACCTATGATTTCGCAGGAGGATTTTCAGATGCGGATAGCCGTCGGTCTTTTTATATCGGCAAACGGGATATTAATACCAACTTTGCCGAAGCGATCCTAGATGAAGTCGCTTTATTCAATAGACCTTTGAGTGCCTACGAAGTAAACCAACTCTATCAAGTAAATACGATAGTAGAGGCGAATCCTACAATTAAAACCCTACAAATTAATAATGGAAAGACAATCACCACAGAAGGAGCTTCCACACAAGTCAATTTATCAGCGACGACTAATATTGCAAGTCCTACTACTATTACTTGGAGCGTAGTGCAAGGCAATGCTCAAATTCAGACGAATGGTAGTTTGAGTACAACTATTGATTTATCAGATGGAGCATCCTATCAACACGCCAAAATTAGATTGACGGTAGGCGATGGCAACCACAGCGTAAGTTCCTTCATCAATGTGGTACGGGTAGCGCAAAAAGCAGCAGGCGTACGCTCGCTTTCTGCTATGCCAGCCGTAGGAGTTCACCCTCGTATTCTATTTAGCCCTAGCGATTTGCCTGATTTACGTAGCCGATTTACTTCTGTCAGTTATATCCAAGATGGTATTAATTATCAGTTACCTATTTCTCAGCCTAAAGCCGTAGCAGACCGAACTTCCTTTGATTATATGGTATTGAGCTACAATGCACTCATGGCAGATGACCAAAGCGCACTCAATCAATTAGCTACGGAATTTACTGCTTTTGTTACACTTCAAGATGCTAGCTACGCGCCTGCCTATGATGTTTACTTAGTGCATGATGTGGATATGTATATTGCTTTTGTGTATGATTTTCTGTTCAATAATATGACAACTGCACAACAAGATACCGTGCGAAGTTTTATCGCACGCATGATTGCACATCGGACTTGCTATGGTGGTTTCGGACAGGGGTTAGAGTTAATCCATTATACCACCAATTGGACGACGCACCATGATAATATTGTGGTCTGTGCTGCGGCTATAGAAGGCGAAGCAGGCGAAATGCCTGAAATCCTAATAGCAAATGAAAATAAGATGCGAAATTTCCTTTGTCAAAATGGCGTGCGCGAGAGTGGTTTTCCAAGAGAAGGCATGGGCTATTATGGCTTTGGAATGGAACAAGCGATTTATTCCTGTATCATTCATGCGCGAAGAGGAGAAAACTTCTTTGAAACGAGCAACTTTCACAAATCTCTAGAAATAGGACTACGAGAAGAGCAACCATGGCTGGGCGGCAATATGTATTCTCATCACGATGGGCAATGGTGGGGCAATGGCTTCTATACTGGAAATATGCTATGGGTAGCAAAGTATATGTATCCCAATGATATTTTAGTAGATCATCATGTTCAAAATTTTGCAGATAACTATAGCGAAGCTAGAAAACAACAATTAGCCACTATGGTTTTTGGAATGCCCATGCTAGGAGGCAACGAAAACCCAGGAGCAGTAGGATTAACAGAAAATCTACCCACTACTGCTGTGGATTTGAATAGAGGCATTATCAATACCCGTTCCAAATGGGGCGATGACATGGTACGTTTCGACTTTGAGTGCCGAATGGATTTATACAATTTAGGGCATATTCATAGCGGTCGAAATATGTTCACACTAAGCGGACATGGGCGACAATGGATATCGGATAATGGCTATCATGACACCAAATCCGATGAACATGCCACCGTACTCATTGATGGCTTGGCCTATGACTGCGGCAATCGTTCTATTTGGCCGTCTGCGCCAGGCATTTTATTGCGTTACGAAGACGAAAATGACTATATGTTGGCGCAAGGCGACGCTACTTTTGCTTACAATTATGCACAAAATGGTACAGTAAATGTAAATAAAACCTGGGCAGATTTTAGTTTCCCAGGTGCTACTATACCAGCATGGAAATCAGAAAAATCCTTGCCTAATATGGTGGAATTGGAAGTGGTCGAAAAGGCAAAACGAACCGTAGTTTTCAAAAAAGGCGATTATCCCTTCGCACTCATAGTGGATGACATCAAAAAAGATGCCAATACGCACGAATATGAGTGGGTAGCCAATGTGCCACATAATCCATCGGATCAAATGAATTTCTTGTTTGATACGCCTATCAAAACCAATGACGAATTACTACTTCGCTACAAAACCGATACGCAAGCAGACGCGCCACAACTACTCGTTCAACTCTTGGACGCTGATGGCACACCTCAAGCATTTGACCTTATTATGCGCGACATCGGTACTTATGAAAAGGAGAGCAACCCTAGCGCAGTAGCGATGCGCCACATGATAAGTTTGAAACGGAATAATGTGGTAGAGCCACGTTTCAAGATGCTACTTTATTCTCATAGAGCAGGCGATCCGATGCCGCAAACATCATGGAATGCAGATAAGTCGCTACTCACGGTAAGCATCGGTGATGAAGTGACGTTCATTGAATTTACAGAAGATAATATGGGTTGTATTGTGGTAAATATCGGGGGCGTTGAATTGGCTGTGAAAGTGCTACTGCAAGGGCCGCTATCAGGAAGTACCATGAACAACGGCATTCAGACTATATTACCTACTGTATCACCTTACACGAGCGCACCTGCTACTATGACCACAAACGCGCTTGCGAGCAGTGACCCAAACGACGCTATCGTGGATTGGGTATTGTTGGAGCTACGTGATGCAACAGACAATACGCAAGTTGTTGCAAAACGTTCTGCATTGCTTCAGCGTGATGGTGATGTAGTAGACATGGATGGACAGTCTCCCGTAAAGTTTAGTGGAATAAATGCAGGCACTTATCACGTAGTTGTGAAGCATCGTAACCATCTTGGTGTAATGACGGCTATGCCAATAAATCTGAATTAGGAATAAAAATTTTAGATTCTTTAGAGAGTGTTTTTGGACTTTTTATGAACTGGAAAATCTAAATAAGTAGTCGAGTGTAAATAATTTCCTGTTGCTATTGAGTTGATTTTTTTGAAGGGCAAGGCAAAAATTATGAGCATCCTCCTTGGCTGGTCATCATTTTTAACGCTGCCATTCAGAAAAAGCAGCCAATAGTAGCGGAAAGTATTTACACTCGACTACTTAATAACAAAGCATAAGGAAAAAAGCATTTCAGAATAATGATAATTCTGGCACTACGGTGAAAAGTGTGGGTACGCTCAACTTGATTCAATCAATTCAGCGTACATTTTCTGTTTTATACGTATTCCCTCCAATGGAACGCGTTCCATTGGGACAAAAAAGAATGACCCACACTTTTCACCGTAGAGCCAAAATTCTAAGTATGGATGGGTATGATACCAAAGTTAGGGGTTTTCTTTGGGATGTGGATTGGCATAAACTTTAAACTTCACCAAAACTATTATCTTAGAGCATGTTTTGAAACTTTGCAAACTGAAGATAATGCAGAAACTTATACTCTTTTTGATAGCACTAGGATTTTTCCACTTTCCTTCTATCACAATAGCACAAGATACACCTGACGTATTTCAGGAAATGAATTTTAGAAATGTAGGTCCTACACGCGGTGGGCGAGTTACTACGGTCACGGGTGTGCCTACTCGCCCACATGAGTTTTATATGGGTAGTACAGGTGGTGGACTATGGAAAACGACTAACTATGGGCATAGCTGGAAAAACATATCGGATGGCTATTTCAAAACCGCTTCTATGGGGGCAATACGAGTGAGTAAGTCTGAGCCTAAAATTGTTTATGCAGCGACAGGTTCTGATGGTATTCGCTCGAATGTGATTGTGGGCAAAGGCGTTTATAAATCAATGGATAGTGGTAAAACGTGGAAGCATATCGGTTTGGAAAAAGTAGGACAAATCGGAGCGATTGAAATTGACCCTGCTAATCCAAATCGAGTATTTGTAGCAGCTATTGGACAGCCTTTTACCTCCAACCCAGAACGTGGTGTGTATCGTACATTGGATGGTGGCACGACTTGGGAAAAAGTACTTTTTATAGCGGATAATATCGGTGTGGCAGATTTAGAATTTGCGCCTGATAATACGCAAACCATTTATGCCACTTCATGGCAAGTCGAACGCAAACCCTGGACGATTATTAGCGGAGGGCAACAAAGCGGCGGCATCTATAAATCTACGGATGGCGGTACTAATTGGGAAAAACTAAGCCAGGGCTTACCGACAGGCTTGACGGGGAAAATAGACTTGGCAGTTTCCGCAGCCGACCCAAATCGCTTATATGCTTTGGTGGAAGCTCCACAAGGAGAAGGTGGCTTATTTCGTTCGGAGGATAGAGGCGAAAGTTTCACCTTAGTGAGTACAAAAAAAGAATTACTAGATCGCCCTTTTTACTATTGCAATGTAGATGCAAATCCGCTCAATGCGAATACGGTTTATGTAAATTCCACACGTGCTTTTCGTTCTTATGATGGCGGCAAAAGCTGGACAAGAATTTCTACACCGCATGGAGACAATCACGATATTTGGATGAACCCCAATGATACCCTCACCATGATACAAGCAAATGACGGTGGCGCAAATGTGAGTAGAGATGGTGGCAAGACGTGGTCATCTCAGACTAATCAATCTACTGCCGAACTCTATCAAGTAGAAGTAGATGACCAATTCCCTTACTGGCTGTATGCAGGGCAACAGGATAATTCTACGATAATGGTACCGAGTTTGCCACCTTATAATTCGGTTTCAGGAGCTAGTGGGTTTTGGCAAGCGATTGGAGGTTGCGAAACAGGACCAGTTGTGCCAAAGCCAGGAAATCCCAACATTGTCTATGCCAACTGCAAAGGAAGATTTGGCGTGTACAACAAAAGTACAGGGCAAGAAATGCAGTACTATGTAGGCGCGTCTAATATGTACGGACATAATCCGAAAGATTTGAAATTCCGTTTTCAGCGCGTTTCGCCTATCCATGTCTCGCCTCATAATCCTGATGTGGTATATCATGCTTCTCAATACTTACATAAAACGGTGGATGATGGCAAAACTTGGGAAATCATTTCGCCTGATTTAACAGCATTTACCCCCGAAACACAAGTAATTTCGGGCAGTCCCATTACCCGCGACATTACAGGCGAAGAATTTTATAGCACGATTTATGCTGTAAGAGAATCGCCCCTCCAAGAAGGGCTAATTTGGGTAGGGGCGAATGATGGTCCAATTCACCTCACACAGGATGGCGGCAAGAATTGGAAAAATATTACACCAGCCGACTTACCACTAGGCGGTAGAGTGCAATGTGTTGAGCCTTCTCCACATCAAGCAGGCAAGGCTTATGTAGCAGTGCTTCGCTATATGTTAGGCGATTGGCAGCCTTATATCTACAAAACCGAAAACTACGGCAAAAGCTGGCAACGACTAAGCACGGGCAACAACGGCATTCCTGCGGATTATCCGACACGGGTCATTCGGGAAGACCCTGATAGAGCAGGTTTGTTGTATGCAGGTACGGAATTTGGCTTATTTGTTTCTTTTGATGATGGGCAAAACTGGCAAGCTTTTCAACAAAATTTGCCTATAACGCCTATTACTGATATGAAAGTGCATCGGCAAGATTTGGTATTGTCTACGATGGGTCGCGGCTTTTGGATTTTGGATGATTTAACGCCTTTGCATCAATTAGAAAATGCTATTTCATCCAATACGCTTTTTAAGCCTAGAGCTACCTATCGAATGCGCTATAAGGGCAATGC
>JAHDCQ010000118.1:9315-15028 GCA_020629845.1 Saprospiraceae bacterium
CCAATACGCTTTTTAAGCCTAGAGCTACCTATCGAATGCGCTATAAGGGCAATGCCAAAGGAAATATACCACATTATCCTAAGCCCAGTATGTTGATTGCTTACCACTTAGCCGAAGATACGGAGGAAACGATTTTATTGGATATTTTAGACGCTGATGGTGAAGTCATTCGGGCGTACACGAGTGAAAAGACCGCTAAGGATAGCAAAGAACAAAAAGAACCTGATATGGCAACGGGCTTCTATCCGCGTGGTAGCGATATAAGCTTGAGTAAAAAAGCGGGCGGACATCGGGTAAGGTGGGATTTACGTATGACTGGTCCCTGGCATAAGGATGAAAAGCGAAGTGGTAAAAATGGACCTATGGCTGCCCCAGGTGAATATAGCGTTCGCTTGACGATAGACGAGCAAGTTTTAGAGCAAAAAGTGATACTATTAGCCGACCCTCGCGTGATAGAGACTGGTTTGAAAGTAGCAGACATACAAGCACAAACGGATTTACGAACATCGGTACGTGATTTGCTGACCAAAGCGCGTAAAATGGAAGCGACGCTTAAATCTCGCAAGAAGGATTTGAGGAAGCAATTGGAGGAAGCCAAAGACAAAAAAGTACTATCAAAAAAGATACAAGCGATAGATGAACTATTGAACAAAATTTCCACTCCTGAAGGTCGCTATATGCAGCCGCAATTGGTTGCACAACTTAGCTACCTATACAGTATGCTCGGACGTGCGGATCAAAAGCCTGGCAAAGATGCCTATGAACGCTTCGAAGAATTGAAGCAATGGATGGATATTGTACAGCCGATGTGGGATAAGTTATTTGAGACAAAATAATTATGAATTTGTTGGGATAATAGTCATTTACAGAATGGCTATTATCTTGATAAGATAGCTTGCCGACTAGACAAAACATCTATGCAAATGAAACTAGGCTGCGCACCACTTATCGTATTTTTAAGTCTTTGTATCAATACAATTTCCGCGCAAGAATTACAATTTTCAGGCGGTCACTCGCATAATGATTATTATCAGAAACGTCCACTATTGGATGCATTGGAATATAAATCGGTCAGTATCGAAGCGGATGTTTTCTTACACAAAGAAAGCCTTCTAGTAGGGCATTCTAAGATAGAGCTTAAAACAGATAAGACGCTAGAGTCGCTGTATTTGCGCCCCCTTTTTGAACGCTATCAAAAAGGAAAATTAGACTCGCTGATATTGATGATTGACATTAAACGAGAAGGCAAAAAGGTCTATACAAAACTCAAAACGCTGCTACAGCCTTATGAAGCAATGCTCACTAAATACGAAGCAGGTCGAGTTAAAAAGAAGGAAGTCACCATCATGCTCTCTGGTGCAAGACCAATGGAAACGATTAGAGCTGAGCAAAGCAGATATGTATTTTTGGATGGTAGATTAAACGGTAGTGATATACTAGAATCGCCCACTTTATTTCCTTTGATAAGCGATAATTGGAATAAGCATTTCAAATGGCGCGGCAAAGGTGAAATGTCTGAGCAGGAGTTGAAGCAATTGAAAAACATAGTTGCAAGTTGCCATGAACAAGGCAAAATCATCCGTTTTTGGGGCATACCGAAACGTCTGAAAAAAGCCAAGCGATACTGGAAAATATTGCGAGCAGCCGAGGTAGATTTAATCGTACACGACTGCCCGAAGTGTTTTTATGGTTTTTACCTTTAGAAGTCAAAACTCTGATTACACCACTCACTGATACCACCGAAAGGCAAGATAACCCACCGCCAAAATCGCCACATAAATCAACATCAAATTAAGATTATACACACTCATCGCCAACAAAGCAATGCTCGCAATGACTAATGCGACGGCTGGAAACAAGGGAAACACAGGGACTTTGAAAGGTCGCTCTAAATCAGGCTGATTTTTCCGAAGCGCGAAAAAGGCAATCATGGAAACGATATAAAGCGTTAATGCGCCAAAGCAGGCAATGGTAATGATTTCGCCTGTCTTTCCTGTCAAAAGTGCCAAAATACCAATAAGCATATTTACGATCAAGGCATTGACGGGCGTTTGAGTTTTAGGATGTACTTTGCCCAAAATGGGAGAAACATAACGTTCTCTACCCAATTCCAAAGTAGAACGCCCAGCCGCTAAAATAATACCGTGGAAAGAGGCAACTAGACCGAAAAGTCCAACAGTAATTAGTAGATGATATAAAATATGGCTTTCGCCTACAATTTTACCCAAAGCAAGCGGTAGCGGAGAATCAGAAGCGTCCGCACCAGGACTTGGGTAAACGATGCTTTCCCAACCATCCACGCCCACAGCAGAGGTAAACGTTAGAATACAAAGCACGACCAAAGTGAGCAGAGCAGAACCGAAACCTCTAACAATATCTTTCTGTGGATTCTTGGTTTCTTCTGCTACATTAGCAACGCCTTCTATGGCAAGGAAAAACCATATCGCAAAGGGAATAGCTGCAAACGCACCGCCCCAACCATTCGGAAGGGCATTATAGGTCAAATTTTCGACTTCAAACACGGTATAACTAACGCCTGCAAAGATGAGCAATTCAACGACAGCAAAGACAGTAATCACCAACTCAAATAAAGCAGCAAATCGCACGCCCGATATATTGAGCAAAGTAAAAATAAAGTAAGCAACAATGGCAATAAGGGTAATGCTAATTTCTGGAAAGAAAATATTGAAATAAGCCCCAATCGCGGCTGCAATAGCTGGTGGTGCGAAAATAAATTCAATGCTTTGCGCCATGCCTGCTAGGTAGCCCCAGTTTTTGCCCAATCCTCGTCTTGCATACTCGAAAGCTCCGCCCGCTTTAGGTATCGCGCAAGCCATTTCGGTATAGCTAAAGGTGAAGGTGATATACATGATGATGATAAAGAGCGTAGCAACACCTAAGCCCAAAGTGCCGCCTTCTGCTAGTCCTAAATTCCAGCCAAAATACATGCCAGAGATGACGTAGCCTACGCCTAAACCCCATAACATCAGCGGGCCGAGTGTTCTCTTGAGTGCTGTTGGTTGTGTTTCCATTGTAGCGTGTATTTAGTAACTGGATAGCCAAGATAAACCGAATTAGCAAATTGATACTATTATTGCCAATTTTTATAGGTGTTGGGGGATAAATCACTTGTATTTTTGGATATAGGGAGTTTATTTATGTCCAAGCATTTACTTACACTTTTCCATCAACAAGTATTCTTCAATTGCTTTGTGTTTGCTAGACTGTGTAAATACCTATAATTATCAGAAGAATTCAAGCTAGAGTATTCTTCAATTTCGTAAGTTTGCGTGAATCTTGTTATATAAAAAATGTTTAAGAGCGAATAAAGAAAGCAGCTAGGCCGGGAAGCTATTCTTTTATTTTTGATGATATGAAAAGCGTTTATGGAAAAAATCTTGTCATTCTGACGTTCATGCTAATAACTATTGGATGTAACGCTCCATTAGAGTTTCCGAAAGTTAGTGATGGATATATTGATTTATCCACTCAAGATTTCTCAGAAAATCGCTTATTCCCCTTAGACGGCGAATGGCATTTCTATCATCAAGAACTCCTCACGCCTCAAGAAATTATAGCTCAAAAGCCTACAAAAGAATACATCCGTGTCCCTGATAAATACTGGCATACCCCTAGAGCGGAAGTTCAAGACCGCCCACAATATAGTTATGGGACCTATCAAGTGAAGATAAATATTCCCAAAGATTGTCCTGATTTGGGCTTACAGACATACTATATTTCTACTGCTTGTAAAATTTATGTGAATAATGAGCTTTGGCTAGAGCGTGGTGAAGTAGGTAAAAATGCTGCAACTACCACTTGGAGTTTGACAGGCATCCGAGAACAACTACCAGTACTTGAAAATGAGCTAATATTAACCATACAAGTTTCCAATTTTGTATATCCTGGAGGAATTAGTAAGAAACTATACATCGGAAAAGCAGCATACATTCACGCAAAGTCAAGAGATTTATTATTATATAAGCTTTTACTATTCGGTGGGGCTTTGTTTTTAGGGTTGTTTTTTATCATTACTTATTTCATAAATAAGCTAGATAAAGCATCCTTGTATTTTGGCTTGATCTTAATCTTTTTCTTCTATTGGAATTGCTCTTCCGATGGAGTATTCCATCATTATTATCCAGGTTTTGATTGGAATATTGCACTACGCTTAGACCACTTTGCGATATTCATATATATTTATGCAGTAATTGGGTTTGTTCAGACTTCATCATCTGCTAAAGACTATTTTCCCGCTTTTACAAAATTCGCTCAATCACTCGAATTGAGCTTTGCGATACTGGTGTGGTTTATACCTATATCTTGGGAATATACCTTCGTTGATGTTTATCATCGCTACTTGCTTGCTTTTTATCTTGTTTATTATAACATTAGCATTGTTATACGTTCTGCTCTAGTATCTCTAAGAAAGTCTTTACGTATCATCTTGGTGTCTCTTATTCTTATTGTCAATTTTGCGATTGACGGCTTTCGTGATGAACAGCTTTGGTTTACACAAGAACGCTTCACTTTTTTTGTGAATATCGTGATGTTATTAATCATGACAGTAATCATTATTTATGAGCAGTTTGAGAAACGGATGGAACTTTCAAGACAAGCGATGGTAGCTGCCGATGCTAAAACCCAATTTCTCTCTGTTATCAGTCACGAAATGCGAACGCCAATGAACGGGATTTTAGGGATGTCGGATTTTTTAGCAGACACCAAATTGGACAAGCAGCAGCAAGAGTATTTGCAGTCGATACAAACGAGTGGCAAAAGCCTCATTGCACTTATTGATGACTTACTGGATACTACCCGCATACAACAAGGAAAACTAAGAATAGAGGCAGAGTCTTTCGACTTACACGCGCTTATCATAGACATCAATAACGCCTTACAAGCTCTAGCCCAAAACAAAGGACTTTACCTAAAATACGATATAGCCGAAAATGTTCCACAATACGTAATCAGTGATGCCATGCGTGTAAAACAGGTGATTGACAACCTGGTGAACAATGCCATAAAGTTTACAGAAGAAGGTGGTATTCATATCAAAGTATGGGCTGATGAAATAGCGGCTGAAAAGACTAATATTCATTTCCAAATACGAGATACAGGTATTGGTATATCCGAAGCACAACAGCAGCAGATATTTGGTAAATTTCAACAAGTAGATACTACTCATAGTCGTCGCTATCAAGGTGTGGGCTTAGGCTTGAGTATTTGTAAGCAAATTATAGAGCTGATGGGCGGCACTATAAAAGTAGAGAGTGAGCTAGGTGTAGGTTCAACTTTTGAATTTTATATACAACTTTCCAAAAGTACTGCACCTGCTAATAGCAGTACTCCGCCAATAGCAACAGAAAAGACGCTGAGTGGTAGTTTAGAGATATTAATAGCTGAAGATAATGTCATCAATGAAAAACTGATTCGAATGGGCTTGAACAAATTGGGCTACACAGCAGATAGCGTTCCTGATGGAAGGGAAGCGGTGCAAGCTGTTCATAAGAAAGCCTATGATCTAGTTTTGATGGACTTGCAAATGCCAGAAATGGATGGGATTACAGCGACCAAAGCAATAAAAGCATCTAAGGACATAGAGTCTCCATACATTGTAGCCCTTAGTGCGAATGCTTTTGAGGATGATAAATTGAAAGCACTTGAAGCAGGTATGGATGATTACCTCATCAAGCCTGTTAAAATCCAAGCG
>JAHDCQ010000119.1 GCA_020629845.1 Saprospiraceae bacterium
ATAACAAGAAAAGCCATCAATACTTGCAAAGTACTAATGGCTTTTCTAAACGGAAGTACTCAATGAGTGAATGAAAGAATAACTATAGGCTGCATTTGCTCATTCAGTCATTATATATTCACTCATTGAGTATTTACGTCTAAACTATTTATCTTCTTGATAACTAACGCTTAATAATGCGTTGGTGGTATTGCTCTCGTCCATTTTGAAGCATAAGTAGATATATTCCACTTGGAATATCGGCAATAGATACCATATCCCCATCAGCCTGCCATTGACGAACTAAGCGTCCGAATTGGTCATATAAGCGTAAGGCTGCGTCTTCTACATCAGCGTGCGTTAGTTGATAGTGTAGTACATCCGTTGTAGGATTAGGATACACTTCTAGCTCACTTTCTCCCTTCTGCTCTTGTTGTACTGATACGATATGGCTATATTCAAATGCGCCCGAAAAATCATATTGTTTCAAGCGATAATAAGCTATATTTAATGGTGCTTCATCGTACCATTCGTATTCCTGTACTTCGGTAGTAGTACCATAGCCCACTACAAAATCAAGCGTTTTCCAGTTTTTAGCATCTGTGCTACGCTCCACTTCGAAGCCTTCATTATCCAGCTCCGAATTGGTACGCCAATAAAGTTGTATTTGATTATTTTCTGCTAAAGATTTGGCTTCAAATATACTTAATTCTACAGGAAGCGGGCCTGTTGTTTGACCACACAAATCAATTGTCGCACCACCACTACCAACAATAGTAGCAGAGGCATCACCAGGGGCATCACAATCAGCTTCTACCACAAAAGTTGCTTCTATAGGTCCTCCTGGAGAAGTTACTACAACAGGATTTGTGCCTACTACAACACCATCTCCATCATAAGTAAAACTATAGTCTAAGCCTATTTCTGAAGCATTTAGGCTAAAGGTTACATCATAAGTACAAGTGCCCATTGCACCTGGTGTGCGATTAGTAGATGCTACACTAACGACTGCGCCTGATAAGGTGCATTGTGCATTAAGTAGAATAGGAATGCATGCTATACTGCTCAACAGAGCATAGCTTAATAATAGTCTTAGTTTCATAACTAGCGTCTTAACGAACTTACTAAATAGCTTTACTAAGATTTCATTTCTATGAAATCTTATATTATCTTAAACAAAATAGAAGTGAAAATATTGAAAAGGTAGGACACAAATGGTATCTATCGGACAAAGTAAATACTAAATATGCATAAAGTAAAGTCTTCAAATGTATATTTTTTTTTAATATTAAACACTTAACAATGAGCCACTTAGCTTTTTATAGAAAAAATAGTTAATCCATTTAGCATACGTGGCTCAAACCAAGTCGACTTTGGAGGTAGTACTTCTCCCAAATCTACTAAGGCTGCCATATCTTCTAAACTAACGGGATACATACAAAATCCTGCACGGTTCGGGGCTTTATTTACTGCATCCTCGATACCTTTTGTGCCTTCTGCACTCCCTACATAATCAATATTGGGAGCGGTACGAATATCTTGAATATGAAATAAGTCGCGCAAAACATAACGATTCAACAAGTCAGTATCCAACACTACATTCGATTGCTTATGTATAAGCTCATCTTTCCATTTCAAACCATACCATTGCTCATTATAGTAAAGTGATAATTGGAATTTCTGTCGGGGTTTTGCAGGGCTTATCAATTTATTAACCTTAAATAGCTTATGCAAATGCTGAAGCAAGTCTGGCATTTGGGGATGTTCCACAATTCTATTGTAATCTAAAATATCTAAATCTTTGAAGGAAAAAAAGGCAGCCATAATCCGATCATATTGGGCATGCTTTTGATATAAATTTCGGGCGGTAGCCGTTCTATGATGCCCATCAGCAATATAAGTGGTGGAGACATACTGCTGAAAGAAGTCTGCCAAAATTTGAATTTCTACTGTATTAGTAATGCGCCAAACAGTATGCAAATGACCTCCCAAAGTCGCCTGGAAGTGTGGTGGCATGCTTATTTGCTGTTCCATCCAAGCATCTATTACAGGTACTTGCCGATACGTGAGTAAAATTGGCTTGACTTGTGCTTTGCGTTTTTCAAGTAGTTTTAGTTGCTTTTGCTCTTTAGCCGTAATAGTGGCTTCATGTCCTTTAATTGCTCCGTCCATATAGTGCTGCACAGCAGTAGTAGCTATAATACCTCTATATATTTTATCCATTTGCTGAATTTCATACAAATAGACGGACGGAAGCGCGTCTTTTAGAAACAGGTCTTGCGCTTGGTATTTTAAGTATTTGGATTTTACCGTAGGAAAAAATTCCTCTAAAGATGCAATACGCTCCAAATTAGGAAGTATCGCTCGAAATGGATAAAGCTGCATGTATGCGTTAAATCTGGTTAGGTGTTTGTAGAGATGAACTATGAGTGATGAATTATGAGTAATTTTTATTGCAGAATCAACTTATTATTAAACTCATTTAAGCTTGACTTTAACTGTTGGTAGTTAGTAACACAATACAGCTAAAATCGAGTATAGAAGCTTTTAAACCCTAATAATTGATTCATCACTCATCGTTCATCATTCATCACTTACATTCATCACTAGCTCAAAATATGCCTGAACTTAAGTAACGGTCGCCTCTATCACAGATGATGCACACAATTAGTCCTTCATCTAGTGTTTCAGCAAGCTTTATGGCTGCGGTGACTGCCCCTCCGCTACTCATGCCTGCAAATATACTCTCTTCTTTTGCTAATCGGCGCATCATTTCGGTAGCTTCTACCTGCGATACGTCAATAATTTTATCTACCCGCTCTGGTTCAAAGATTTTTGGCAAGAATTCAGGCGACCAACGTCGGATGCCTGGTATCCGAGAGCCATCTACAGGTTGTACGCCTACTATTTGCACCTCGGCATTGCGTTCTTTCAATGCCCGCGAAGTACCCATTATCGTACCTGTTGTCCCCATCGAGGATACAAAATGGGTGATTTCACCTGCGGTATCGCGCCAAATTTCTGGGCCAGTTGTGCGATAATGCATCCCCCAATTGTCTGGATTGCCAAACTGATTAAGCATCAAATAGCCTCCCTTTTCTACTAAGGATTGAGCATACTTTCGGGAATACTCTATGGTTTTTTCAGCAGGGGTCAAAATCACCTCTGCACCATAGGCTTGCATGCTTTGTATGCGTTCTTTGGTAGCATTTTCAGGCATAATCAGTGTAATGCCAATTCCAAATTGTGCTGCAATCATGGCTAAGGCAATGCCTGTATTGCCACTTGTTGCTTCCACCAGGCGCACTCCGTCCTTTATCTCCCCTCTATCTACAGCTCCCTTTATCATGCCATAAGCGGCACGGTCTTTCACACTCCCACCAGGGTTGTTCCCTTCTAGTTTTCCGTATATCTTCACTTTAGGATGCTGAAATACATTCCGAATTTCTACAAGGGGCGTATTGCCAATTAAATCAATGATTGATGCCATGCTTTGAACGCTAAACGGTAGACGGTCACTTCGATAGACGATGGACGGTCTGTAATCAAGAAATCTTTTGAACAAAGGTAACTATTTAGAAGAGAGAGGAGAGACCGTCCTTTTGGACTGAGAGAAAAGAGATTACGTTCTCCGACAAATTCCGTGGACGAAGGAAAAGCAAGCACAAAAACGTCTTATTAATAGTGTTGGGGTTGCTTTTCCTTCGGCTTCGTCACGGGATTTGTCGGAGAACCAGAGATTATAATGCTATAACTTTCCTTTTTCCAATACTTTTGCCAAAGTTTATGTTTTCAACTAAGCGTGAAACGCATTTGTATCTGTTCATCTCTCTTCTCTCAATAAAGTGGTCTCTTTTCTCTCCTCTGCTAAATAGTTACGAACAAAGATAGAAATCCTAAATACTCTGACAAATCCTATAACAAAAACACCCATACCACCGAACGATGATATGGGTATTTATGAAGAAGAACACTCGAATTAACGAATGTTCAAATTTGCATTTTTTCAATGCTTACTGCTGAATTTGAATATTCTGTGCAGGTGAAACAGCATTAGTAGGAGCAGGTGCATTAGGATCTTTCAATACCTCACCTGTGATAGTCAAACGCTCTGTACCGCTTTCTGTGTTAGCAGTAATTGTAACCGCCTTTGTCTGACGACCACTCTTGTTCTTAGAATCGAACTCTACTTCAATCTTACCAGAGTCACCAGGAGCAATAGGCTCTTGTGGCCACTTTGGTACTGTACATCCGCAGCTACCTTTTGCATTACTAATTACTAAAGGCTCTTTACCTGTGTTTGTAAATTCGTAGGTGTGGCGCACTTTCTCACCAGCTTCTACTGTACCAAAATCAAATGAGCTTTCATTGAAAGTCATTGTAGTAGTAGGGCCTGCAGGTACTGCAGGTGCTGCTGGAGTAGCAGGATTAGTAGCTGCTGCTGGAGCAGTAGTTGCATCAGCAGTAGTCTGAATTTCTGCACGTGCTGCTTCTTTAGCGTCAGCACCACTATCACTTGCACAGCTTACAGCGAAAAAGCCAACTAGTGCAACGAATAGAACGAATTTAAATGAATTCAACATCGTTGATGAGTTTTTTAATTTTAAAAATTGAATGTTCTAAATTGAAAGAGGACGCAAAGATAACACCCTATTTCGATATTTCCACAACAAAGGTACACGCTTTGTTTTTTCCAAATCTGAATGAGTTAGGAATAATTCTTAATGAGTTGTTAATGACAGCTAGATGGCTATTTTGAATGAGTTGATAGCAAGGAATCAATCTAAAGTTTCTAGTGTGGAGGGCTTATTGATAGCTAATTCATTCCCTATAAATTGCAAAATACGCGTTTTAATGGCTTCGCGTACTTCTCGAAATATATGTAAACGAGTGGATTCTTCTCCCTTGGCTAAATCAGGATCGAAAAACTTCCAACTAAGATATTGTACATTAGGGAAAACCTCTAGCACCTCTTTTTCCAACTCGCCACACACTGAGATAAGATAATCAAATTGAATGCCCTTCCATTGCTTGATGTTATCCGAAGTATAGTTAGATATGTCTAAACCATCTTCTGCCATCACAGTTTGTGTCATTAGGTTCAAACCTCTAGCCTGTAGGCCTGCACTATACACATCCACCTGGTTTTGAGTATAGAATTTGAGATATGCCTCTGCCATTTGGCTACGGCAAGAATTCCCCGAACAGAGAATTAGTACTTTTTTCATACCTATTTTGAAATACTCGTACCTAATCTTTTAATGTTAATTTAAATTAAACCCGATGTTAAGTACGTCGCAAATATAATGTATAAAAAAGTGAAAAGTTTAGCCTTGAAGAGACTTTCTAGCATGATTTTTTGAGTTCGTATTTTTTTCTAGTTTTAAACCAAAAAAATCAATTAATTTTTAGCGCAAAAAAATAGCGCTTTTCAAAAGTTGTGCGATATTTTTACTGTTTTTCAGTCATTTATGAAGGTTCGATTTATTTTTTTACTTCAAACGCTTGTTTTTGAAAAGAATAAGTCTATTTTTGCACTCGCTTCTGAAAAAAGCATATTTTCAAAGCATTTTTATAAAAAAATCCTTAGCTAAAAATTCTCTAAGGACTACTAGATAAAACTGTTCTCAGACAAATCCCGTGATGAAGCCGAAGAAAAAGAAATCACAACACTACTAATCCCCCGATAGTTATCGGGGTTTTGCGCTTTCTTTTTCTTCGTCCACGAAATTTGTCAGAGAACGTATAAAATCAAGATAGTGGATACATTAAGCTATAAAACAATTTCAGCAAATAAGCAGACCGTAGAGCGCAAGTGGTATGTGGTAGATGCAGAGGGAGAGCCTGTAGGTCGCCTTTGCTCAAAGATTGCCCATGTGCTACGCGGCAAACACAAGCCTAGCTACACCCCACATGTGGATTGTGGCGATAATGTGATTGTGATTAATGCCGACAAGGTACGCTTTACTGGTGCGAAGTGGTCGCAGAAAGAGTATATTACCTTCTCTGGCTACCCAGGTGGGCAAAAGCGCGCTACTGCAGAAGAAATGCTGGCGAAGAAGCCACGCAAAATTGTAGAAAATGCGGTAAAAGGCATGTTGCCAAAGACAAAGCTCGGCAGAGCTATGTTCAAGAAACTACATGTATACGAAGGCACAGAGCATCCGCATGATGCACAAAAGCCTGAGGAATTTAATTTTTAAAAAAAGTATTAAGTATTAGGTATTAAGTATTAAGTACGTTTTAATTGTAATGAATATGTACTTGATACTTAATACCTAATACCTAATACCCTACAATACTCTTTTATGGAAATGATTAATGCGACAGGGCGAAGAAAAGCATCCATTGCCCGCGTATATTTGACGAAAGGAGACGGTAAGATTTTGGTGAATGGCAAGCCTTATAAGGAATACTTTCCGCAGCAACACATTCAAGCAACTATTACCGATCCGTTCGATACTGTTAAGCTAGATTATGGCATCTACGATGTGAAAATCAATGTGAAAGGAGGTGGTTTCAAAGGACAAGCACATGCTATCCGAATGGGACTTTCTAGAGCTTTAGTTGAACTCAGCGAGGATTTCCGCAAACCATTGAAGGAGCGCAAATTCTTGACGCGTGATGCTCGTGTAGTAGAACGTAAGAAATACGGTAAGCCAAAGGCAAGAAAGAGCTTCCAGTTCAGCAAGCGTTAATGTTGGTACTACGATATATCGGTACAACGGTATAACGAGTTCCACATGTATTGTTTTTCTAATTTTAGTGGATAAAGAAAATAGAGCTATTTAAACGCTCAAATTATCAAATCCACACATTCACAAAAAAAATGGCTAAACCTACATATAAAGAGCTATTGGATGCAGGCGCACACTTCGGGCATTTGAAGAAGAAGTGGAATCCAAAGATGACTCCTTACATCTTCATGGAGCGTAAAGGTATCCACATCATTGACCTGAATCGTACTATCGAATCTATGGAGCGTGCAGCAAATGCGATGAAGCAAATTGCACGTTCGGGTAAGAAAATCATGTTCGTCGCTACTAAAAAGCAAGCACGCCAAATTGTTTCAGAAGCAGCCAAAGAGGTGGGCATGCCTTATGTAACAGAGCGTTGGTTGGGAGGTATGATGACGAACTTCTCTACTATCCGTCGTTCGGTGAAGAAGATGAACAACATAGATAAAATTCTTTCTGATGAAGATGCAACAAGCATCACAAAGAAGGAACGTCTGACACTTACACGCGAACGTAATAAGCTAGAGAAAGTACTCGGTGGTATTGCAAACCTGAATCGTCTGCCTGCTGCAGTATTCATCGTAGATATTCACCATGAGCATATCGCGATTGCAGAAGCGCATAAGTTGAACATGCGTACATTCGGTATCGTGGATACGAATTCTGACCCAAATCAGGTAGATTTTCCAATTCCTGCTAATGATGACGCTTCTCGCTCTATCGAATTGATTGTAAATTACATGACAGAAGCCATCAGAGAAGGCTTGGAGGAGCGCAGAAAGAACAAAGACCAGCGCGACAAAGAGCGCAAGTCTGAAAATAAAGCAAAAGAACAGGAAGCAGCAACAGCAGAAGCAACGGAAAGCGAAAAAGCAGAGTAATTGTGTGTGTTTATTTGTTTATTTGTTTATTTGGTGATTCGTTTATTTGATAATCATCTCAATAACTATTGGGACACATAAACAGTCCAAAGGACATAAACAAATAAACAAATCACCAATTTAGATAGACCATTTATCTTAAACCTAATTATATAAAATCTGACATGGCTAAAATATCAGCAGCTGATGTTAAAAAGCTCCGCGATTTGACTGGCGCGGGCATGATGGATTGTAAGAAAGCTCTTGCAGAAGCAGAGGGCGATTTCGATAAAGCAATTGAATACTTGCGTAAGCGTGGCCAGAAAATGGCAGCAAAGAAAGCAGGTAGAGAGGCGAAGGAAGGAGCAGTAATTGCAAAAGTATCGGACGATCATTCAAAAGGAGTGATTATCAAACTAAGTTGTGAAACAGATTTCGCAGCGAAGAACGAACGTTTTGTAGCTTTAGCTAATCAATTCGCAGATGTAGCACTAGCGAACCTTCCAGCAAATATGGAAGAATTTCTAGCACTTCCTTGTGGCGAAATTAGCGTAGCAGAAAAAGTGACGGAGCAAACAGGCGTAATCGGTGAGAAACTAGAATTATCGAATTACGAATACCTAAAAGCATCTACTGTATCTCCATACATTCACATGGGCAACCGTGCAGGTGTATTGGTAGGTTTAAATAATGCAGCAGATGGTGCGTACGATGCAGGTCGTGATGTAGCGATGCAAGTAGCAGCAATGCGTCCAATTGCAGTAGATAAAGACGGTGTAGATGCCAGCGTGATTGATAAAGAAATTGAGATTGGTAAAGAACAGGCACGCCAAGCAGGAAAGCCAGAGGCTATTCTAGAGAAGATTGCTTTGGGTAAATTGAACAAATTCTTCAAAGAAAGAACATTGCTCAACCAGCAATTCGTGAAAGACAGCAAACAAGATGTGAAAGGCTTCTTGAAAACTGTAGATAAAGACTTGACGGTTACCGAATTCAAACATATCGAACTCGGTTAAGATATTCTATTTATAAAAGGCGAATCGCGTAGGTGGTTCGCCTTTTTTTTTGTGTATTAAGTATTAGGTATTAAGTATTAGGCAGGAAATAGTACTTAATACCTAATACCTGATACCTAATACTGACCAAATATGCAATACAAGCGAATATTACTAAAGCTAAGCGGAGAGTCGCTCATGGGCGAGCAAGAATTTGGTATCTCTCTAAAAATGCTCCAACACTATGCCAAGCAAATTCAAGAAATCCGGAATATGGGCGTAGAAATTGCCGTAGTGATAGGTGGCGGCAATATTTTCAGAGGTTTGCAAGGCGCAGCTATGGAAATTGACCGCGCACAAGGTGATTATATGGGCATGTTGGCAACCGTGATTAATAGCATGGCTTTGCAAAGTGCCTTAGAAAAAATCGGCGTATTCACACGCTTACTAACGGCTATTGACATGCAAGAAATTGCCGAGCCTTATATCCGTCGTCGTGCTATACGCCATGTAGAAAAAGGGCGGGTCGTGATTTTCGGGGCTGGTACAGGAAGCCCTTATTTCACTACCGATTCGGCAGCCGCTTTACGGGCTAATGAAATCAATGCCGATGTAATTTTGAAGGGAACGCGTGTAGATGGCATCTATACCGCCGATCCAGAAAAAGACCCAAGTGCGACGAAATATGATAAAATTTCTTTTGATGAAGTCATTGAAAAAGGCTTGAAAGTGATGGATATGACGGCTTTCACGCTTTGCAAGGAAAATAATGTTCCCATCATTGTCTTCGATATTAACGATCCAAGCAATTTGAAGAAAATTATCATTGGGGAATCCGTTGGTACATTGGTAAAAAATTAACATTCTCTGACAAATTCCGTGGACGAAGAAAAAGAAAACACAAAAACGTCCAGAAAGTAGTGTTGTGATTTCTTTTTCTTCGGCTTCATCACGGGATTTGCCAGAGGACCAAAATTAATTGTATTAGGTACTAGGTATCAGGTATTAAGTATGCATTTAGGCTACTCGTCTAAGCTTACCCCAAAGAGAAGTGAGAAAGTGAGAGGAATGAGCGTATTAAGAAGGCGTTTGTCTACATAGTTTCTCCATGCACTCAAAAGTTTATTTTCTCGCTAGGCAACTTTAGACAGGTAGCCTAAATGCATACTTAATACCTGATACCTAGTACTTAATACCTCTTTTAGCGCGTCACAGGCACTCGCAGTTGCACCTCAAAATCGCGCGCTACCACAGCTCCCATAATTGGACCTTCAATGCCAAAATCATAGCGATTGACATTCATTTTGCCTTCAAATATCCCGCCACTAGCAGCGTTTGTAAAAGTAAATAGCACGCTAACCTCTTTCGTAACGCCACGCATCTCTAAATCGCCAAGTACCCTATAGCCTTTCGCTGTTTTTTCAAAATGCTTAGAGCTAAAGCTGATTTTAGGGTAATTCTCGACATCGAACCATTTTTTGCCCCGCGCGTGTTTATCCTGAATGCTATTTCCTGTTGAAATTGTACTAGCATCCACACTGACCGCCATCTTAGAAGCTGCCAAATTATTTGGTGTAAAAATGATAGTCCCTTCTAAATCGCTAAATGTACCTGAAGCACCTTGCCCACTAAAGCGAATCGCGTAGTCTTCCGTAATTCGCCAACTGCCCAAAGTGGTAAACGCAGTAAGTGTAATAGTGCTTAAAAAAACTAAGAGTAAAATTTTGTTTTTCATACTAGTACAGTTTTATTATTATGAGGAATTGAATTATATCAAAATTAGATGCTATATTTTTGATTCGTTAAAAACTTTAATGCTGTATATGCAATTTACAACTTTTTTGCTTCCGATGCCAGCACCTCTAAAAAGCTTGTCTTTATTTGCATCTATTTGTCTGAAAAAGATGTTATAGAATAGTTTAAATTCGCAGTTTATTTGGTTTAAGAGATTTGAGATAAATAGATGTGAGATGTGAGATAAAGAATTTTCCTTCAGAAAATTTTTATTTCCTAAAGTCTCATATCTCACATCTTAAAGTCTCACATCTAAAAAGAGAATGGAATTTCTATTTCCGAGTTTTTTATGGGCATTGCTGGCACTGGCCATTCCGATTATCATACACCTTTTTCATTTTCGACGCTTTAAAACCGTCTATTTCACCAATGTCCGCTTTCTGAAAGAGGTAAAAGAAGAAACGAGTGCACGTTCCAAATTGCGGAACTTATTGGTACTAGCCTTGCGCTGTTTGGCATTGGCGTTTCTGGTCTTAGCCTTTGCACAACCCTTCATTCCACGCGATGTGGAGGTGAAAACAGGGGCAAAAGCCGTGAGTGTATTCGTGGATAATTCCTTTAGTATGGAAGCACTCAGCCAAGATGTGCCACTATTGGAAAAAGCAAAACAACGCGCTCGTGAAATCATAGAAGCCTATTCCGAAGAAGATCGTTTTCAGCTATTGACCAATGATTTTGAAGGTCGCCATCAACGCATGGTGAGCAAGGAAGATGCACTGACATTCGTAGAAGAACTCGACATCAGCCCTGCCGTGCGTGACCTCAATATGGTACTCACTCGCCAAGAACAAGCCCTCAATACCGACGATGCAGAAAATAAAGTGAGTTATCTCATTTCCGATTTTCAGCGCAATGTCAGCGAAGGACTTTCCTCTTGGACAGATACACTTACCGAAGTGAATCTCGTGCCACTACAATCGGTACAAGAAAAAAATATTAGTATAGATTCTGCTTGGTTTGAAGCACCCGTGCGCTTAGTCAATCAGACGAATCCGCTGTTGGTGCGCGTACGCAATTGGAGCAATGAAGATGTTGAAAATATACGCCTAAGTCTCAACTATAGCGGGCAGGTGAAGCCGGTCGGTACGCTTTCCATAAAAGCAGGCGAGACCGTGACAGACACCGCAAACATCACTATTCTAAAAACAGGGTTCCACGAAGCAGAATTGCAAATCACGGACTACCCTGTACAGTTTGATGATAGCTATTATTTCACCTTTAGCGTAGCCGAAGAAATAAATGTGTTATCTATTAATGAATCTGCGCCCAATCGCTTTTTATCTGCAGCATTTTCAGGTGCGAGTTATTTTAAATTAGATAATGCCCTAAGTCGTAATCTAGATTATTCCAGCTTCTCTAATTATGAGTTGATCATACTGAATGATGTAAAAGCGGTGTCATCGGGCTTGGCTTCGGAACTGAATCAATATGTCGTGAATGGCGGCAATGTAGTCGTTTTCCCAGCCTTTGGCGCAAATGTGGGAACGTACAATAACTTCCTGAATTCCTTCCCTGCGAATAATCTCGGTACTTTCGAGCAGCAAGCGCGTAGCGTAGGGCGCATCAATACGGCAGAATTTGTCTTTAATGATGTCTTCGAAAATCGTGGCGCGAATTTGAAATTACCTACTACACAAGCTAATTATAAGCTTAGTCGCTTTGCGAGTCGTAAGGAAGAAATACTACTGACGTATCGTGATGGCAGTCCATTTATGACCAAATATCAAGCTGGACAAGGTAACTTTTACCTCTGTGCTGCACCACTTTCGGATGAGTACAACGACCTCATTCGCAATGGCGAAATCTTTGTACCCATGCTTTTCAAAATGGCAATTTCAAGCGGTAAAGAAGCGCGTATTGCTTATACGATAGGTAAGGACGAAGTGCTAGAAGCCGACCATCAAATATCCGAAACTGAACAAGTCTACAAACTACGCGGCACAGGCGACGAATTCATTCCTGAACAGCGTATTGTAGGTTCTAAGGCAATTTTAGGCGTAAATGGACAAGTAGAGCAAGCGGGCTACTACAATCTCTTCCTCAATGAAGGCGAAACGCTTGCTAAATACGGTTTCAATTTCGACCGCAAAGAATCCGATTTGCAATACTATAGCGAAGGCGATTTAAAAAATCTTGTCGGAGAACACATCAATATCATAGATGCTACCGCCCGTGCGGATTTTGGACAGCTTATCGGGGAACGTAGTCAAGGTGTGGTGCTTTGGCGGTGGTGCTTGATGTTGGCTTTGCTTTTCTTGGCTTTGGAGGTGTTGGCTTTGCGGTTTTGGAAGTAGACTCCCCATTTTAAAAGTATAAAACGTCCCTATCAGTAGTACTACTGGTAGGGACGTTTTATATTCAAGTGTTTGTAATTTCTCTCCTTATTTTTATTTAATCCAAATAAGATAAACTATTTTCGCACTATATTTTGGAATCAAAACCGAAAACCATGAATGGCACGTATTCACAAGTGTATATTCAAACGGTGTTTGCTGTAAAAGGACGGCAAAATCTTTTGCAAAAAGCATGGCGCGAAGAAGTCTTTAAATACATCGCTGGTATTATCAAAGCGAAAGGACAAAAGCCGATTATTGTAAATGGTGTAGCTGACCATGTGCATGTATTTATTGGTTTAAAGCCTGCTATGCGCTTATCTGATTTGATGCGGGACGTAAAAGCGAACTCCACCAATTTTATCAATAAGCAAGGATGGGTGTGCGGCAAGTTTGCGTGGCAAGAAGGCTATGGCGCATTTTCGTATGGACATTCTCAAATAGATGCAGTCTATCAATACATTTTGAATCAAGAAGTGCATCATCAAAAGCGGACTTTTAGAGAGGAATATCTCGATTTTTTGCGAAAATTTGAGGTAGAATATGATGAACGCTATTTGTTTGATTGGCTAGAATGACGTTTGATTGTCATAATAATATCGCCCCTTCAGGGCTAGGGAGGCTTAATATGATTATTAGCTATAATCCTGTCATCCCTTCGGGATTGGGGCTATCTGCCTAAAATTGTCTGAAATAATTTTGGAAAATCATAAATCTAAAATCGAATACTCAACGGTAGTCATTTGATTTTTAGACTTGAGTAAACTTATGCGGATAACTGGGATTTTTTCACAGAAATCTAAGCTAATAAATTTACTCGGACAAAAATGAATACAAATGTAAAAGTCCCAAAGGGACGACAAGATTATAGAAAAACACCCCAAAACGAAAACCTAGCCCCGAAGGGGCGACATACTCCCAAAACACCATAGAAATTGGAAAAAAATGAAACAACTCACATACATCCTCCTCCTACTTCCTTGTTTTGCATTAGCAGAAACAGGCAGCATCGAAGGCACTATTCGCAATGCCGAAACAGGCGCAACGATGGCAGCAGTAGAAGTGTATGTGCAAGAAATCACGCGCCTAATAGCAACCGATGAAGCAGGTAATTTCCGCTTAGATGATTTAGCCTACGGCACTTATACCTTGCAAGTATTCTCCCAAGCTTACAATAGCCACACCGAACAAATCCAACTCGACAGCCCAAATAAACGCCTAGAAATTCTACTCACACCCTTTTCCTCCGATTTACAAGCCATTGAAGTAGCTGCTACAAGCGAACTCAACACCTTCCGCCACCTACGCGGTGTGGAAGGCACCGCGATTTATGCCGCTAAGAAAAGCGAAGTCATTGAACTAGACGGTCTAGTAGCAAATCTAGCGACGAACAACGCCCGCGAAGTCTACCGCAGCGTAGCAGGGCTGAATGTGTGGGAAAGCGACGGCGCAGGCTTACAACTCGCTATCGGTGCGCGTGGACTTGACCCGAATCGTACCTCTAATTTCAATACGCGCCAAAATGGTTTTGACATCAGCGCGGATGCCCTCGGCTATCCTGAATCCTACTATACGCCACCTGCACAAGCCCTGCAACGTATCGAAATCGTGCGCGGTGCGGCGAGTTTGCAATACGGTACGCAATTTGGAGGCTTATTGAATTTTAAATTGAAAGAAGGCACACCTGATAAACCTTTTGAATTTATTACTGAAAATACGCTGGGCTCATTTGGCTTATTCAATAGCTTCAATAGCATTGGTGGGACAAAAGATAAATTGAATTATTACGCCTTCTACCAACGCAAACAGGGCGACGGCTGGCGCGAAAATTCGGGTTTCCATCAGAATACGGCTTATTTGGATGTGCATTATGATTTCACACCGAAGCTGAAAGTAGGCTTAGAACTCACGCACATGAACTACCTCGCGCAGCAGCCTGGTGGTTTGGTGGATTTTGAATTTAATCAAACGCCACGCCTTTCTAAGCGCGCACGTAATTGGTTCGATGTAGACTGGAAACTTGCGGCTTTGCATATTGATTATAAACTCTCCGAAAATACCCAACTCAATTTCCGCAACTTCGTGCTAGATGCGCGTAGGCAAGCATTGGGCGAACTCGGCCCAATCAATCGCCCTGACCCGATGCGTGAGCGCGATTTGGTAGTCGG
>JAHDCQ010000535.1 GCA_020629845.1 Saprospiraceae bacterium
CTTAGCGTTTCACTATACCACTTCACACCACATATTGAAATGGCAGCGAAGACACAAATAGATAAAATCATATTAGGCGTAAAAGTACGGCAATTCCGACAGGAAAATAAGCTTTCGTTGGCAGAGTTGGCAAAGGAAGCAAGCATGTCAGTATCCTACCTAAATGAAATTGAAAAGGGTAAAAAATATCCTAAAGTGGATAAATTGGAGGCTTTAGCAAGTGCCTTACGGATATCTTATGCTGACTTAACGTCTAAAGAGCTATCGTCTAAACTCGCTCCTTTGCGCGACCTATTAGAATCAAATTTCCTCAACGACTTACCGCTTGAACTTTTCGGTATCGAACTCACCAAAGTGGTAGATATTATTGCCAATGCTCCTGCGGAAGTGAGTGCCTTTATTGCGACTCTATTGGAGTTGGCGCGCAATTATGCCGTTGGGCAGTCTAACTTTTATATTGCGGCTTTGCGTTCCTATTTGGAGCTGCACAATAATTATTTCAAGGAACTGGAAGAAGCGGCAGAAGTATTTGCCAAGCAATATGATATTCCTGTTAAACCTCCCATTCCAACGGATCAACTCGCGGCATTGCTAGAAGATGAATTCGATTACACGATTGTAGATGATGGTTTGGATGCTTACCCAGGGCTTGAAAATTTACGCTCCGTATACCTGCCCCAATCAAAAAAAATGTTGCTTACTGGTCGCTTAACCGACCGTCAAAGAGCTTTTCTATTTGGGAAAGAATTGGGCTTTAGCTATCTGAAACTCAAACATCGTGCTACCACGAGTTCCTTGATGCGTTCGCATAACTTCGAGGAAGTATTGAGCCATTCCAAAGCGATTTATTTCGCGGTCGCACTCTTCATGAACCGCGAGCAAATCATTCTAGATATGGAACGCTTCTTCCGTCGCAAAGAGTGGGATGGTCATGCATTTCTAGATATGATGATAAAATATGGTGCATCGCCAGAGATGTTTTATCAACGCCTGACCAATATCCTACCGCAGTTTTTTGGCTTACGGAAGCTCTTTTTTATGCGTTTTGTGCAAGATACCAATACAGGTGTGTTTCAAGTAGATCGGGAGTTGCATTTGGATAATCGCCACCATCCGCACCAGAATGGTTTGAGAGAACACTATTGCCGTCGGTGGATTGCTGTTTCTATACTTAATCAACTACAGGATTTGCAAGATTCAGACGATGATGTAGAGTTTTTAGTGGATGTGCAGCGTATTCGCTATTATGGCACTACGGATGAATACCTTTGCTTCACGACCGCGCGTTCTTCCTATCCTACGCCGAACAAAAATGCAAGTTCTACGCTTGGCTTACTCATAGATGATACCTTGCGACAGCGCATTAAGTTCCTAAATGACCCTGCCATTGACTTCCGCGAAGTAAATCAGACTTGTGAACGTTGTCCTATCTTGCATTGCGAAGAACGCGTAGCTGAGCCAAAGGTGATTCAGCAAAAAGCACGCAAGCAGGAAGTCATGCAGCAATTATTAGATTTGGTGGAGCGTGAGGGATGAGGTAATTCAGGCTTTCAAATATAAGCTGACAAAGCCAGTATTATAAAGCGCAAGTACATTTTATAAAATTGTACTTGCGCCTACACTTTTGCCCGATTTCTGGCACAAAAAAATCGTTACTCATCACTCATAATTCTTACCCCATTTCTGCTACTACTTCTTTCACCTCTGGTATCATGCGCTTCATCATGCCTTCAATACCTGCTTTTAGCGTTACCGTCGACGACGGGCAACCGCTACAAGCTCCTTGCAAAAGCACACTCACCACGCCTTCCTTATAAGAAGAAAACTCAATATTTCCACCGTCCATTTCTACGGCTGGTTTCACATAGGTATCAATTAAATCCTTGATTTTCTTCACGATTTCTGCCTCATCTTCGGAGTATTCATAGCTGGCACCGCGCTCTGCTTCTAGGGCAGCCATCGCATCTGTAAAGCCTTCTTTCAGAATCTCCTTACCATCCTGCACATAGTTCTTTACGAAATCCTTGATGTTCAATTTAATATCATCCCAACTATAATTGAACTCCTTCGTTACGGTCACGAAATTATTGGAGATATAAACCCCTTTCACAAAAGGCAAATCAAATAGTTCGGATGCCAAAGGCGACCATTCGCGAGCCAAGGCTTCCTCTCTAAAATCCGCCGTACCCCGATGCAGCATGCGATTGCTTACGAACTTCAGTGTTTCTGGATTGGGTGTTTGCTCCGTATATAGCATTACTGGACTCTTCGTTATCGTATTTTCCATGTTGTTATTCACTTTTATGCAAAAAAGGCTTACTGAATATTCAAATTTACTTATAAACAGATATG
>JAHDCQ010000120.1:0-11285 GCA_020629845.1 Saprospiraceae bacterium
GCTTTAGTGATATGGGGCGCGCGCGTGATTTGAGTAAAGAACTTGCTTCGCGTGGCGTTGATTCTTTTGTGAAACAAAAGCAGTAGATTAGTGAATTTGATGATCTGCGAATTTGTAAATTTGAATTGATTATCAAAGGTGTATAAAATGCTAATCGGTCATGATTGGTACAGGGATAATATTTCAGATCTCTATTAAAATAAAACATGATAAACGTAATCATAGTAGACGATGAACCATTGGCACAGGATGTGTTGGAAACCTACATCGAGCAGTTTCCAGATTTGAATCTGGTGCAAAAATGCAATAATGCCGTAGAAGCCAATGCTGCACTCAAGGCACATGATGTGGATTTGATGCTGTTGGATATACAAATGCCACAGCTTACAGGTATTGATTTTTTGAAATCCTTGAAAACACCACCAAAGGTGATTTTCACGACAGCTTACCCAAATTACGCTTTAGAGGGCTTCGAGTTGAATGCCATTGACTATTTATTGAAACCTATTTCACTAGATCGTTTTATCAAGGCAGTAAATAAAGCTACCGACCAGATTACACTAGAACGCAAAGGCGAAACAACAAGCGTAAGTGCTCAGGAAGAGGAAAAGGATTTCATTTTCGTGAAGGCAGATAAGAAGCTGGTAAAAGTAAAATATGATGACATCATCTATATAGAAGGCTTAAAGGATTATGTCATTATTCGTATGGATGAGCAACGGGTTATCACCCTTCAAACGATGAAAAGTCTAGAAGGTAAGCTGCCTGCTAGTCGTTTCAAGCGGATACATCGTTCCTATATCATTGCGCTCGATCGTATCAATGCGGTAGTAGGAAACATGGTAGAAGTGCTAGAAAAGGGGCAAGAAAAACACCTCCCGATTGGTAAAAATTATAGAGAAGAATTGCTCAATATTGTCAATCAAAATAGACTTTAGAAAGGCAAGATTGCTAAAGAAGCGATTGTTAAGACTCTTTCTTAGCAATCGCTTTGTATTTTACTCCTAGTCCATTCTATAAACCTGTTTATGAAAAAGATATTTGATTTCTCCCATTTTCGAGGTGATTTATTTGGAGGTATAACGGCAGGTATTGTAGCCTTGCCACTTGCTTTAGCATTCGGTTTGCAATCGGGATTGGGTGCGGGTGCAGGGCTTTATGGTGCGATTTTTATTAGCTTTTTTGCTGCTCTATTTGGTGGTACGAACACCCAGATTTCAGGGCCAACTGCCCCAATGACTGCCGTGAGTATGGTCGTTATTGCAGGTATTGTTGCTGCCAATGAAGGCAATTTGGAACAGGCATTGCCTGCTATTTTATCCGTATTCTTGTTGGCAGGTCTGATGGAGATAGTACTAGGTATTGTCGGTGTTGGGCAATACATTCGATATATTCCTTATCCTGTAGTTTCAGGTTTTATGACGGGGATTGGGGTCATTATTCTCATTACGCAAGTGCTTCCAATGTTGGGCTATTATCCAAAGGAAGATATGGCTTATGTGAATGAATATAAAGCACAAGCCGAAGAAGTACTCTTGGAGCGCATCCTCAAAGAAGAAGCCGCGGAGGACATTATGGTACTAGAAGATTTTGAAGAAACCGTGCGGCGTGCCAAGCAAATTACACCCGAACAAATTCAACTGGAAGCCAAAACCCTTGCGGGCAATGCTGCTGCAGGTGTGATGGGGTCTCTTAAAATGATGGGACGCGCCTTCAAAAACATCAATTATACAGATTTAATACTAGGGCTGCTTACTATATTTATCATCTATGGTTTTAAACGCATTACGACCGTAGTACCGAGTACATTAGTCGCCCTATTGCTTGTCTCTCTAGGAGCATATTTTGGCTTAGGTATTGGTGGATATAGGACAATAGGCGAAATTCCAAGTGGTTTCCCTATGCCTAGATTAGAAATATTTACAGCTTTTCAATTTTCCCAAATTGCCCCCTATATTTTCACTGCGCTATCCTTAGCAGCATTAGGAGCTATTGACTCCTTGCTCACCTCGATAGTGGCAGATAATATGACAAAAACCAAGCATAAACCAAACCAAGAATTGATAGGGCAGGGGATTGGTAATTCCATTGCTGCACTTTTTGGTGGTATTCCTGGTGCAGGTGCGACTATCCGAACGGTAGTAAATATCAACTCAGGCGGTAAAACAAAACTTTCGGGCATGGTTGCTGGTGTTTTACTCCTTATAGTGCTGTTGGCTTTAGGACCTTTAGCTTCGCAAATACCTGCGGCAGTACTGGCAGGTATTCTTGTGACAGTAGGTATTGGCGTAATGGATTATAAAGGACTAGGGCACATACCAAAATCACCGAAAAGTGAGGTAGCGGTAATGTTGATTGTACTGTTTTTAACTGTTTTCGTAGGGCTAATTGAGGCTGTAGCTGTAGGGATGGTGTTGGCTTCTATCCTATTTATGAAGAAAATATCAGATGTAGTAGAAGACCGTACAGCCGTTGCACCATTGCAAGAGTTTTCGCCTGAAGTTTCTTGGGCAGATGAAGGCGATATTATCAATCAAGTAGGTGATAGAATATATATTAAGCACTTGGACGGGCCGTTGTTCTTTGGTTTTGCTTCGCGTTTTCAAGATATGATAAATGCCCTACCGAATATCGAAGTGGTAGTGATTCGTATGGACAAAGTACCCTATGTAGATCAATCTGGCTTATACGCAATGGAAAATGCCGTGATGGATTTGCAAGAACAAGATATACAAATTGCTTTTGTAGACTTACATGCTCAGCCTAAGGACATGTTCGAAGCCTACAGTCTTGTGCCTGGTTTGGTAGGCGAAGATATGTGCTTTAAGGATTTCGATGCCTGTGCCTTATGGCTAGAAGATTATCTAAAAGAAGACATACATCCAGTTAAACCTAAGGATGTTTAATTAGGTTATTTTCTACAAATTCCCTTATAAAGCATTTACTCGTCACTGGTACGAGCAAATGCTTTTATTTTATCGCGTTAATTTTAATAGAAAGCCACCGCCTTGCTTCAGTTGTATATCCAAGTTTGTGTTTTCTAAAGTTCCTGTTTCACGAATGTAGTCGCGCCCCACACGATTAGCATTGATGCCATCTTTAAACAGCTCCATTTGGTAGGTATCTTTTGACAGAAAAGAAAGGTCAAGTGAGAGTGTACGTTCTTCCCAATTGGTCATGCCAGCAATGTACCACGTATCGCCTCTACGTCGCGCGATAACGGCATATTCGCCTATTTTTCCATCTATTGCACGTGTCTCATCCCAAGTCGTTGGAATAGTTTTTAGGGCATTTAGGATAGTTGGCTCTTGCTCGTAGGCAGTTGGCATATCTGCAAGCATTAGCAAAGGTGCTTCGTACATCACATACATGGCCATTTGGTGGCAGCGTGTGCCTTTACTCATTGGTTGCGACCAAATCATACGCCAATTTGGTCGTGCCGCATTTCGCATCGCGCCAGGTGTATAGTCCATATAACCCGACAGCATACGTAGGAAAGGAATGGTAACAGCCTGTTCGGGTGTTGCACCTTCTTTGTTGAATTTTGAGTATTCCAATCCACGTACAGCTTCATGGTTGAGGATATTGGGATATGCCCGATTCATGCCCGTTGGTTTATATGCCCCATGATAATTGATAATAAGTTGTCGTGCAGCAGCAGCTTTGGCGCAACGCTCATAGAAATCCACCATCAATTGGTCATCTCTATCCATAAAATCTACTTTCAGACCCTTTGCTCCCCAAGCTTGCGCTGCATCCATAAATTCCTCCATTTGCTTATCTAACACCCGCGCTACACACCACAGTATGACTCCCACATTTTTAGATTTGGCATAATCAATAATGGCTTGCACATCAATTTCTTCCGATACATCCAGCAAATCATATTGATCCGACCAACCCTCGTCCAAATTGATGTATTCAATGCCATTGGCGGCTGCAAAATCAATGTAATACATATAAGTTGCGGTATTGATACCCGCCTCAAAATCCACATTATATAAGTTCATATCTGACCACCAATCCCAAGCTACTTTGCCGGGCTTTACCCATGAAAAATCAGTATTTTCATCAACTTTTCTACTCAATAGGTAGACTAAATCATTATTTAAAAGTTCCTTATCTTCCGCTGCCAGAATGAATACGCGCCACGGAAACGTACGTGTACCTTCGGTGCGCGCCATGAAGTCCTCCGTACCCTTTACTAATTGATTGAATTTCTTCACGCCTCCTATTTCAAAGGCATTCGGATAGTTTGGAAAATCAGATGTTAGGCTATTGACTTGTGTAGCATCGCGCTTAAAATATAGCCCTGGATAATCATATAAATCCGCTTCTGTAATAGCCAGTTTATAGCCTTCAGCATGCACTACAAAAGGCAATAGGATTTTTGAATCTTTGAGTTTGTCTATGCGTTTGTTTTTATACACCGATTCATAATCGTGATACTTTTCAGAAGGCATAGCAGTCAGTTTGGCATTATCCTGAAAACGGATGCTTACTTGCTCTTGTTCTATTTCGATTTCGCCCTCTAATTGGGTGGAGAAACGATAAGCTACGCCCGCGTCATAAGCGCGCAAATGGAGTTGGTATCCTCCTTTGAAGGGCAATATGAGTTCTTCGTATGCCTCTTCAATACTTGCTTTTTTATAAACGATTGGAGTCCATGTCTCCCGAACACTATTGCGCTGTGGTTTTCCGTCTAGTTTTGGCTTTTTGCCTAGTGTTTTGCCGCCTTTTAGTTGTAGTGCAATTGGAGAATTGGAGACTATGGTGTTTCCATTATATTGGATGCTATATAGCAGGGTGTTCTCTACATGTAGCGTAAAGCTTAATTTTTTATTGGGTGATTGGACACTAAATTGTGCTTGTGCGAGAAGTGTAATGCTGAAGCAGCACAAACAAATGCTAAATAATAAGCGAATCATAATTCTTGCGTTTTGATAGATGCGAAAGATAGTAAAAAAGATACATCTACGAATTTAGTTTTACTACCTTTGCGCCGCTTTTTCGCAACCGATTGCTTATAAAGCTTGTTTGTTCATTGGAAATTAGACATGAGATTCACAGATTTGAGTACTAGTATTGTATTTCGCATCTTGTATCTCACATCTCATAAAATACATGGAGATTTTAATAAGAGTAGCGCAATTGATGTTGAGTTTATCCATTTTGGTAGTCTTACACGAAATGGGACACTTCATGCCAGCGCGTTGGTTTAATACACGGGTAGAAAAATTTTACTTATTTTTTGACCCCTACTTTGCCCTTTTTAAAAAGAAAATAGGCGAAACAGAATATGGGATAGGCTGGCTACCACTCGGTGGTTATGTCAAGATTTCAGGTATGATAGATGAGAGTATGGATCGAGAGCAAATGAAACAACCCCCACAACCCTGGGAGTTTCGCTCGAAACCTGCTTGGCAGCGGCTCATCATTATGCTTGGCGGCGTGACGGTCAATTTTATACTGGGACTTTTCCTCTATGGCATGGTGCTTTGGTGGTGGGGCGTAGAATATTTGCCCGCCGAAAAAGCAACTTATGGTATTCATGCCGATTCTTTAGGTCTGGAAATGGGTTTGCAGCATGGTGATCATATCTTATCCATAGGCGATGCGCCATTTGAAAAGTTCAATGATGCCGCGCTAGTAAAAGAAATCGTGATAAATGATGCTGATAATGTGAAAGTACGTCGCGATGGACGAGAAGTAAACATCCCGATTGACCGTTCGAAATGGGTAGGCATACTATCAAGTGCTACTGGCCCGAAAAGTTTATTTGTGCCACGTATTCCTACGGAAGTTGTGGGTGTAGCGGAAGGTAGACCAGCATCGGAAGCAGGCCTTGAAATAGATGACAAACTTGTAGCTGTCAATGGAGTAGAAACCCCTTTCTTTATTGATTTTTCGAATGCCTTAAAGCAATATAAAAACCAAGAGGTCACACTAGGTTTTACTCGTGATGGACAACGTATGAATAAGCAAGTGAAAGTAGAAGATGCGGGGACTATCGGTATTGTAGTGAATACGAATCTTGCTGACTTTTTCGAGATGAAAACGCAGCGTTATACATTTTTAGAAGCCCTTCCAGAAGGTGCGCGACAAGGCATTAATTTTCTTGCGTTGCAAATTAAGGCGTTTGGAAAAATGTTTAGTGGTGAAATCAAAGCATCCGACAGTCTTGGTGGCTTTGGCTCTATTGGAAAAATGTTTAGCCCAACTTGGGATTGGCAAAGCTTTTGGCGAATGACAGCTATTCTTTCGCTTATCCTTGCCTTTATGAATTTATTGCCCATTCCAGCACTCGATGGAGGACATGTGATGTTCCTCCTGTACGAAATTGTTACTGGTCGTAAGCCAAGTGACCAGTTCTTAGAATATGCTACTATGGTAGGCTTTGTGCTTTTGCTTGGTCTACTCTTATATGCCAACGGCTTAGATATTTTCCGAGCCTTTTTTCAGTAAAATAACTAAGGAGTGATGAGCAAAAAAACTCATCACTCCTATCTCATCACTCATATCTCAAAAGGTGAATTACTTTGAGTTTTACGATATTCCCATTTCCTTTCAAGTAGATGAAACTGCGCTGAAAAGGAAGTTTTATGCTAATAGTAAAAAATACCATCCTGACTTTTATACTTTAGAATCTGAGGAACGACAAGCAGAAGCATTGGAACTTTCTAGCCTAAACAATGAAGCCTACCAAGTCCTGTCTGATTTTGATAAACGTATGAAATACATCCTTGATTTAAAAGGAATTTTAGGGGAAGAGGGAACGAATTCCATACCACAATCGTTTCTGATGGAGATGATGGATATCAATGAAGCTTTGATGGAACTAGAATTTGATTTTGATGAAGTCAAATATCAACAAACTCAAAGCCTTTTAGAGACACAAGAACATAGCATTTTCAGCGAGATAGAACCACTAATAGCTGTGTATAATGAGGCAAATTTAGAAGCGATAAAAAAAAATTATCTGAAAAAGCGATACCTATTGCGAATTCGAGAGAATTTATCTAAATTTGCGTCCCACTAAAACAAAAACCTACCAGCCTCGGTGGCGGAATTGGTAGACGCGCTGGATTCAAAATCCAGTTCTGGCAACAGAGTGGGGGTTCGATTCCCCCCCGAGGTACTTAGGGTTTCAAGGATTTATGTTTTCCTTGAAGCCCTTTTTTCTTGAAATGTGGCAAACGTTACGCCAAAATTATTTGCCTTTTCATATTATTTTTTTTGCAGGAAAATCCTCCACAAAAATAAAACTTATACAAGTATTTTTATCTGATTACTTATATCTTCCCTGCTTTTTACCCGAAAATACTTTTCGATTTGATGGTTTGCATAAAAAAGGCTACTCTAAAACAGAGCAGCCTTCAAAAAACAAACTTTATTTGGGTTAGAATTTTCCATTATCATTCTTCCATTCCGACTTGGGTGGAATGGGCGCAATCACATCCCAATGCTCTACGATTTGCCCGTTTTCTAAACGGAATAAATCATAGTAGGCAGTTGGCGCAGCTCCCAATTTGCCTTCGCTCATCGTGAGGACAAAATTACCTTCTCCTAATACCTTATGGATTTTTTCATACGTCATAGACATCCCACTTTCAGCCATCATTTTCATAGCACTACCTAGCCCATCTAATCCATCAGGCACATTCGGATTGTGCTGGATGTACTTTGTTGGATTGATATAGGTGGCGATTTTATCCATTTCGCCCTTCATAAATACGTTTTCAAGTAGGTCTTTTACCACCTGCTTATTCGCTTCCGTTTTATCGAAGTCCGTCACTTCAGTTGCACCATCAAACTGCGTATGACCACTTGGGTTTGCTGGCTGTACCTCTAGCAAGTTGTCCCAATGTTCCACAATCAATCCGTCTTCGAAACGGAAAACATCAAAGCCAGCTTTTGGCCCGAAAAAGTCATACTCTGTATGCGTGAATACATAATCGCCATCTTCAAACGCTCGCACGACATTCGCCTTGAAACCTTGTGGTGGCGCGTGCTGCATCACTGCCCCGAAACCTTCCAAACCATCGCCCACGCTTAGGTTATGCTGGATATACTTCTTCGGATTGATGTATGAAATAGGTGTTTGGTCGCCCGTATTAAAGCTATTCAGCAAGGCAACGGTCTTTTCTTTATTATACGACTTCGCCGCCAAAAACTCATAGCGTCCCATGCTCATGCTCGACTGATCCATGTCCGCCATGAATTTTTGTGCTGTTGGATTCCCCATAAACGCACTCAAAGAAGCATTGGAATCTGCTTTGTTTGTCCAGTACACCGCTACAGCTTGTCTGCCTTCTTCATTCACACCTGTGAGGCGTTGTAAGAAGCCTTTGCGTTTGCCTGTAAAGTCTGTTTCAACGGCTTGGTTTACTACATTGAAGTTCGCAAGATCTGTTCCTTCTTTCAGGTCAAAGGTCATAACTTCCACGAACTCACTTGCGTTGGCATCGAAGGCTTTGTCCATGCCGTAACGTGCCATTTTCATGCTTGGCCCGTCTATCATTTTAGCATAGTCGGCTACGGATGCATCGCCCATGAATTTACTCATAGATGCCTCTGCATCTGCCATACTTTCCCAAAAAACGACGACTCCATACTCGCCTTTATCTGTAACACCGCTTTGGCGTTTGATGAAGCCTGGTTGTTTGCTCGTAAAGTCGCTTTCTATCTGTGCGTCTCTCATTTTAAAAGCGATGGGATCAACATCTGCATTGATGTTGAAAGTGGTGACTTCCATGATTGTTTTTACTGCCATATCTGTTTTGTTTGTTGATGTACAACTGCTTAATAGCATTGCTAGAGCAGCGAATACGAGGAAAAATGTATGTTTCATGATAAGAGGATTTAATTGACTTGTTTACTGTCATTTAGTGGACAGTCGAGCCAAAGTCGACCGTCCACCTGTACGTTTTTATATTCTTAATCCACTACAATCATTCTACCACTCACGAAGCCATTATTGTTACTTAATAAGTAGCTGTAAAGGCCGTTCGTCAAGTGGCTGCCATCGTAAGAAAGCGTGTTTACACCTTCGTTCAATTCCATGCGTTGATTGCTCACTTCTTTTCCATTCACATCAAATACTTGAAGCTGATATGCTCCGCCTTCTACAAGTTGAATCTCGAAGTTAGTTACCTCATTAAATGGATTTGGCGCTAGGCTTACGTCCATATTAGCTGCAACTGTCTTGCTTGAAAATACTGCGTCACCTGTCTGTGGTAAGTTATTGCCGCCAACAACTTGAATCGTAACCGCTGCCTCATCATCTTCTGTTGGAGTGCCCGTTGTGTTATTGCCAGGTGTAGAATCTGGGTCTAACTCGTTTGCTACATGAATTTGTACGAAATTGGTGATAGGCTGCCCTGCTACTAGCGTGAATAAATCCAAATCTAGCGTAGCTGTCTCACCTGCTCCTAATGCATCTATTGTCCATGTTTGGAAGAAGACGCTGTATGCACCGTTGTCAGTAGTAGCAGCCGTATACGCCATACCTGTTGGCAATGGTGTACTCACTTCGATGCCAGTTGCCATATCAGGACCATTATTGGTTACAGAAACCGTGTAACCTACTACTTCGTAAATATTGTAGTTCTCAGCATCTGCTGTGATGCTTAGTTCAAGGTCGCTATTACCCATATTCGTGCCAAAGCCACCGTTTGCCTTTGGAGTGATAGTTACTGCTGCCTCATCATCTTCTGTTACTTCACCTGCGCTACTGTCTGGTGTAGAATCTGCATCTGCTTGGTCTGCTGCTACTACTTGCGCAAAGTAGGTAATATCTTCATCCGCAACCAATGTAAATAGTGTAACATTCAAGATTGCAGATTCACCTGCTGCTAGACTTGGAATCGTCCAAACACCTGTGAAGCCTACAAAATTGCCGTCTGTTGCAGAATGTGCGGTATAAGCCATGCCTTCAGGAAGCATTGCATCTACTTCGATATTGCTTGCATCCGTATCGCCTTCATTAGTAAGGGTGAAGGTATAATCTACCGTTTCGTATTGATTGTATAATTGATTCGCTACGCTTGCTTCCAGACTCAAATCTACGCCTGCTGACGTTTCCGTTAGTTCTATAATCTCAATATTGAAAGGTGGCTCATAAGAGTTTAAACCAAATAAAGCACCAAACTGAGACTCTAGTACAAATATGTACTCCTTGCCATCGTTTTGGTAGTACCAAAGTCCTGAAGAATCATCAAAGCCAGTTGCTACCACGCTACCTGTTGCAGTAGTTGCATCAGAGAATTCTAATTTATAAGCTGTACCAACATTCGCTGGGTCGCCTGTATCGTTGGTTGCGTAGTAAATCGTGTTTTGGTCACTACCCCAAGAGATACCGTCCGCATCAATACCATCAAGACCCGTAACTGTTACTTCTTGCAGCATACCTGGCATACCGCTACTGATAGGCAAGTACCACATTTTGTTACCTTGTGAAATGTAGAAAGCACCTGCATCGCTATAAAGTGTTCCACCAAGCCCACTGATAGAAGGATCCCACATATCGCTAGTAAACCACTCTGTCACTGTTCCTGCTGCTGGATCAACTTCAAAAATTTGAGGGAAACCAAAATCAGTTACATAGTACTTTCCGTCTACAATAGACACGGTATGTCCAATTGTGCCAGCAGGTAAATCCCATTCACCTGTTTTTGCACCGCTTGCAAGATTATATTCTACCAACTTAGCTGGGCCAGAAGGACCGCCAGCAAAATTTGCATTGTTCAACAGGCTCACTAATACATTACCATCGCTCTTTACACCCCAAGCTTGTGTGTAACCTTCTTCTGCGGCTGCAAATAGTTCTGCCATTGGGTTTTCTTGTCTCAAGTCGAACGTACGAATCGTACCATCTCCTAAACTGCTCACATAAGCAACATCATTTACGATGGTAATATCTTCTGGGTAGAAGAATGCTTCGGTTGCTGTGAGTGCATCTGGAACTGTTACGGAAGAACCAAAGTCAACACTAATCGTCTGACCTAGCTCTGTCAAATCCGTTCCGCCACCAAGTTCAAGCACGAAACCACCATTTGGTAGTGTAATAGGTAATGGATAGCCTGTACCGAAAAGGTCTGCTAGTGGTATTTCATAGCCTGCTGGTAATGGTCTTACAGACGCGCCTGCTGTTAAGCCTGGCGAACCACCTGAAATACTCACATTTGACATATCCTCATCAAAGGCAAAGTAATATCTATCAAAACGACCATCAGGAAGCAACAAAGCTGCTGCATCTGAATTATTGAACAAGGTCATGGTCAAGC
>JAHDCQ010000120.1:11385-14835 GCA_020629845.1 Saprospiraceae bacterium
TCAGGAAGCAACAAAGCTGCTGCATCTGAATTATTGAACAAGGTCATGGTCAAGCCGTCGTCATTCACATCAATATCATAGAAATTGATAAATTGTGGGAACTCAACATCGTCTGAAACTGCTACTGGCCCTGCTGCACCATAAAATGCTTGCTGTCCGCCTGTAAGGGTTGCATCTTCAAAGGAATTGTAAACTGAAACGCCTATAAAACCAAAGTCAACACTAATCGTCTGACCTAGCTCTGTCAAATCCGTTCCGCCACCAAGTTCAAGCACGAAACCGCCATTTGGTAGTGTAATTGGTAGTGGATAGCCTGTACCGAAAAGGTCTGCTAGTGGTATTTCATAGCCTGCTGGTAGTGGTCTTACGGATGCGCCTGCTGTCAAACCAGGCGAACCGCCTGAAATACTCACATTTGACATATCCTCATCGAAGGCAAAGTAATATCTGTCAAAACGACCATCAGGAAGCAATAAATCGGCTGCGTCTGAATTATTGAACAGGGTCATTGTTAAACCAAAATCATTCACATCAATATCATAGAAGTTAATGAACTGAGGAAACTCAACATCATCTGAAACCGCTACTGGCCCTGCTGCACCATAAAATGCTTGCTGACCACCTGTAAGGGTCGCATCTTCAAAGGAATTGTATACTGAAATACCTCCTTCTTCTTCCATTTCAGGAGTTACGTCTATGACTTCAATATTGAAAGGCGGCTCATAAGAGTTTAGTCCAAACAAAGCACCAAACTGAGACTCTAGTACGAATACGTATTCCTTGCCATCATTTTCATAATACCAAAGTCCTGATGAGTCATCCAAGCCAGTTGCTATTACGCTGCCTGTTGCAGTTGTTGCATCAGAGAATTCTAACTTATAAACTGTACCTACATTCGCTGGATCGCCTGTATCGTTGGTTGCATAGTAAATCGTGTTTTGGTCACTGCCCCAAGAGATACCGTCTGCATCAATGCCATCAAGGCCTGAAACGTTTACTTCTTGCAACATGCCTGGCATACCGTCACTAATTGACAAGTACCACATTTTATTGCCTTGTGAAATGTAGAAGCCACCTGCATCACTATAAAGTGTTCCACCAAGACCGCTTATAGAAGCATCCCACTGATCGCTCGTGAACCACTCACTTACCGTTCCTGCTGCTGGATCTACCTCAAAAATTTGAGGGAAACCAAAGTTGGTTACATAGTATTTTCCATCTACAATAGATACCGTATGTCCGATTACGCCAGCAGGCAAACCCCATTCGCCAGTTTTTGCACTGCTTGCAATATCGTACTCTACTAATTTACTTGGTCCATTATTTCCTCCTATAAAATCCGCATTATCAAGAATACTCAACAATTTAGTGCCATCACTTTTAAGCCCCCAAGCTTGCGTGAAGCCTTCTTCTGCAGCTGCAAACAGTTCTGCTGTTGGATTTTCTTGTGTCAGGTCGAACGAGCGTATCGTTCCATCTCCCAAACTACTTACATAAGCTACATCATTTGCTATGGTGATGTCTTCTGGGAAAAAACCTGTATCATCTACCGTAATTTGGTTAGGTTGGGCATAGGAAAAGTTAAGCATGAAGCATAGCATGCACACTATGAAAGGTATGATCCTTTTCATAAATTTGAAATTTTATTAAAAGATTAGAATGTTGTTTTTCTATTAAAATGCCGTCACAGAAAACGTGACTTAGAGATTGTCTTCTCTTAAGTGTGTAGTAAATAAGATATTGTTTGGGTACGGTTTTGCTAAAATATACATGCCTTATAAAACTAAAATCTGTTACTTACTCAATTGCACAAAAGCAAATATTTCAATCAAACACATCACGCCGCCCATGATAGCTACTTGCATATTTCCAGCAGAGAGATTGTTTACAAGATCAAGTCCATCAGATACTATTCTAAGTAGTAAGACAATTTTAATCATGGAGACATTTTTTTGCAAGAGTGCGTAAATAGTCACTGCTGCTGTCGCCATATTTCTTGCCACGAATAAGCCTAAAGGGCCTGCAAGTGATAATGCACCAGGTGCATCAAGTGCTGGCCAAGTTGCTAGTAGTGCATCAGGCTTGAAGTAGCCTGCTAGACTTGCCCCTAGAGTGATGAATGCCGTAATCCAGAGATAGATTGTTATCCACTTCGGTGTTGTAGTTGAATTGTTCGTCATTTTGCTATGATTTAAGGGAGTCGGCAATAAATAAGATGCACATTATGACGAAGCTATTTTCTTCTTCTAAAGAATTGAAAAAATCAGTGCATAGCCGTGCTACGGACTTATTTTTTCTATTTTTTAGAAGGAAAAAGAGCAAGTCAGAGTGAGTAGATTATTTTTTGCTGACTTCCTAAATTAAAAAATCAAAAAGTAATGCAAAAATGAAGCGATTGAGACTTATAAACACTATGAAACTTGGGCTAATAGATATAAAAATGGGAAGTTTAGCGATTTGCCTTTCTATATGCTTCGGGGGTCATGCCTATTCTTTTCTTGAAGTAGTTATAAAAATTGGAAGGTTCTTCAAAGCCTGATTCGTAGCTGATTTCTTTGGTGGATTTATCAGAATTGATGAGTTGTCGTTTGATGTGAGTAAGACAAATTTCATCAATAAACTCTTTAGCCGACTTCTGTACTACTTGCTGTGTGATGGCATTTAGCTTTTTGGTACTTACATTTAGCCACTTTGCATAATCCTTTACTTTTAGCGATTGAGCAAATCGCTCTTCGATGCAGTTATGAAACCGAATGAATTCAAAGATATACTTTTTGTTTCTCTCAGTATGTGGAGGGAGTTTTTTGGTGTTTATCCGATATAATTTACTTATCAAAATCTGTAACTCACTCCTGATGATACTATTAGAATGTTTGTCATATATCGTGAAATATTCTTCCTTGAGTCGTTCTACTAATTGTGAAATTCGGATGAATTCTGGTTCAGAAAGCTGAAATTTGGGTGTACTCAAAAACTCATTGAATAGGAGCAGTGATTTTTGGGCTTCCGTTTTAGCATAAAAATTTCCAAGAAAGTCAAGCGTAAAGACCAAAAGTACCCCTTCCATATTCGATTTTGAAAACTTGTGGATTTGGTCTTTTCTAATTATTAATAGCGTTCCTTTGGTACATTCGTACTCTACAAAGTCAATAGTATGCTTGCCACTGCCATTTTGAATAAAAATGATAGCGAAGAACTCCAATTGATGAAATGCAAAAAGCGAATGATTTTGGATATCCCTACTTAACAATTCCTCCAAGGACACCAAATCAAAATCTGATGCCGGTTTTTTAGAGTTCTGAAAATCTACTTTTTTATAATTACTACTCATTTTTAATGCTACAAGATTCTTCCTGTATGCAGTAAATATACGGTTATTTCAGAAAGATTTTTCTTCAAGTCGCAAGTGTACGTATAACAAATTGCACTTTTTCATCTGAAAAATTTACA
>JAHDCQ010000121.1 GCA_020629845.1 Saprospiraceae bacterium
AAGTGCGGAGTTGATGCGTCTAGTGCTTAGGTTGTCGAAGTAGCTGCCCGTTTTCCTTTTTTTGATTTGGTATTAAGTAGGAGGTATTACGTATTAAGTACAAGCCCGTACCTAATACATAATACTTGATACCTAATACCTCAAAATTTTACAACATGAACACTACACCTATTCAAGAGCAGCCTGTCCAAAAGCGCAGCCGCGAAGAACTAATGAAAATTATCCGCGAAACTTCTCGTTCGGAGTTTATTTTGGATGAAATGCAACGCTACGGCTTTTGGCCCGATGGCGAAGAACAACCGACCTTACAAGAAGACATGATTCGCAAAGAAACGGCTTTGCAAAAAGACCTCAATACCCTACTCCGTGAACAACGCAAGCAAGACAATGCCAAAGTAATGCTGCGTCGTATGCGAAAAGAGCGCATGCAAGCTGCTAAAGCCCGACGTGCCGAAACCAAAGCCAAGCGCGAAGCTGACAAAAAAGCCCGTGCTGAAGCCTGGAAAGCAAAACAAGCAACGGATATCACCTACTTAGGCGAGGAGGTATCTTTTGGTTTAAAAAATAAGGAGTCAGACGCAGCTTTATTGCAAACAAAAGGCTTACCGCAATTTGAAAATATCGAGCAGTTGGCGAAAGCAATGGGCTTGGATGTAAGCAAATTGCGCTGGCTGACCTTCAACCGAAAAGTAGCGACTACGAGCCACTATAAACGCTTTGAAATACCGAAAAAAACAGGCAGCGTACGCGTTATTTCTGCACCGATGTTTTTGCTAAAAAGCGCGCAACATTGGGTGCTAGAAAACATCCTTTATAAGCAAGACATTGAGGAAGAAGCACACGGCTTTGTTCCACAAAAATCCATTCTCTCCAATGCTAAAATTCATGTTGGGCAGACTTTGGTGATTAATCTCGATATGAAGGATTTTTTCCCCACTATCACCTATCCGCGTATCAAGGGAATGTTTGTAAAAATGGGTTATTCGGAGCAGATAGCGACGGTTTTAGCTTTGCTTTGCTCTGAACCTGAATGCGATGTGGTAGATATGGACGGCACGACTTATTATGTACAAACAGGACAGCGATTTTTGCCACAAGGCGCGCCTACGAGTCCTGCGATTACGAATATCATTTGCCGTCGCTTGGATAGACGTATGGCGGGCGTGGCTGCAAAAATTGGCTTCCGCTACAGCCGCTATGCTGATGATTTGACCTTTTCGGCAGATGAAGCGGAGGGCAAGCAACATATCGGGCGTTTGCTGTGGCAAGTGAAGCGAATAGTGCAAGATGAGGGCTTCCAATTGCATCCCGATAAGCTGCAAATTATGCGAAAAGGCGCGCAGCGCGAAGTGACAGGTATCGTGGTCAATGAAAAGCCGAATATCAGTCGCCGAAAGTTGAAGGAATTTCGTGCGGTACTCTATAAAATTGAACAAGACGGCCCAGCAGGCAGAACTTGGGGTAAGGGCAAAGACCTTTTTCGTTCTCTACAAAGTTTCGCGGCTTATGTAGCCATGGTGAATCCTGAAAAAGGGAAGCTCCTTATGCGCCGTGTACGTGCTATTCGTAAGCAATATGACCCTACTTTTTCTACTTCGGCTTGGACGGATTTTTGGGCGCGGGTGTTTGGGAAGGGGTGATGTTTTGAATTAAGCCGCTAATGGGAAATTAGCGGCTTAATTAGGGACTCTATACCCTACAGATAAAGCATAAAGTCCTAGCAATTGCTTATTTAGCATGCATTAACATGAAGCTATTATCTATAGGTAATTTCACAGATTTACTATCTCGTTCTATTGGGATTTTTGCAGATTCTGCATGACAACTTGCACAGTTAGATGTTTTTAGCATAAAGCTTTCCATACTAGAGTTGCCGTTTAAAGAAGGAATATCTAATACATCACGTTCTCCCCCTTCTATATTTAATGCCCTCCATTGTGTACTGACAAGTTTATAGTTTGCCCACACACTACTACCTAACTTAGTTTGCCATATTCCATTTAGGCATTGTGCTGTTTCATATATTTCATAAGGACGAGTAATCTGATTACCAAATTCCGCGGTGCCGCCACCCGTTTTATCATACTTTTGGACGTAATTAATAGCATAAGGTGGTTCGGAAGCCCATTTAAATACATGTTTTCCATCTCCTTTCTTAGGAGTAGCATACGTAGGTGATTTTGGGCAACTGGCACATGCTGGATTATTAAGAGAGTAGGTTGAAGCTACTGCTTGTGTCTTAGTTAGAGGCGTATCGGAGGTTTCTGGTATATTATCTACATGCTCAAAGGTAACCCACATCCACGGGCTTATACCATTATTAATTGATGAACCACCAAAGGGGTTTTCGATATAGACACTTATTTTAGGCGCAATATGTAACCCAAGAAGACCAACTATAGTATCAATTTTTAGTGCTTTATTATCAATGGTATATTTTGCCGGGATATTAATTTCTGCTTCTCTCCAATAATATTTACTTTTTTCTGCTTCATCCAAAATTCGCCAGGATGCTTTTACTTCTATTGCTCCTTCTATTCCTTTTTCTATTCCTTTTTCTATTCCTTTTTCTATTCCTTTTTCTATTACTCTTTTACCCATCGGATACTGAATAATACTATCATTATCAACAGTTGAGGGTTGGAGAATTTATAAAACCCTTCAGTCCTGCTTTAGTGTAGCGATTACTATCACAAATATACTCCTTTTCCTTCTCGTTCATGCGTACTTCATATAGTACAAAGTTTAGGTTTTTATCTATTAGAGGATGCCCTGCTGCATTTAAGAAGTCGCCAAGAGTGTCTGTAGCAGCGATATGCGGCACTGCTTTGGCTGTTAATGATAACTTCTTTTTTCCTCCTCGTGCAGTATTGCCTGATTTACAAATACTATTCGCTCCAAACACCTCCTCGGGCGTATAAAAGCGTTCCCAAACTCGATCACCTTCTGTATCGGTGATAGAACCTCCGTCTGCTGGCCAATTTAGTGCTACAAAAGCCTGCCATCCGAAATTATCGAAATGTACTTGTGTACCAGGCACTAATTCCGCGGCATATCCCAACATGGTACCTAAATCAATGAAATTAGGCATAGTAGAACATAAATCTGAACCTCCATTAATACAGAAAGATTTATCTGTATAAATAGTATCAGAACAAGGGACTGTTGTATGCTTGCTCTGTATTAGTGGCTTTTCCGAGTCCATGCCTGCTTGGGCGCAAGCCAAAATAAGTGCAATAATGACTAAGGCAACGATAGTCAAATTTTTCATAAGTGTGAATATTAATATAGTGAATCAATACAACTGAAATAAGGAAAGCTCAGACTTACAGATAAAGTAGACATCAGGCTAGTAGGCCGAGATGAGCTTGAAGTTAAGGCAAGTCTTGTTTGAGTTCTTTCCATAGTCTATTCCATTTAAAAATGGATAAAGTACGCGCCCGCAAAAAATCTAGCACTCAGCAAGCCTACCTAGCTAATCCTAGCGATTTTTTACAAGGACATTAAAATTTGACTACGGTTATGAATACGCAATAAAAAGGTTTGTTTTTAAGAATTATACTTTATGATATAAAAAAATGTATGTTCAAGGCAAAACTAAAAATAAAATTCATTAAACCACTATTTAAACAAAATAAAATTTATAGTGACATGGATTTTTCAAATCGTACTCTGATGAATACTGAATGAGCGAATAGAAGCTATAATTATTCACTCATTCACCATTATTTCATTCCTTATTGAGTACTAGTCAGAATCGCTTTGTAAAAGAAGTCGTCGAATGGAAACCAGATGCCCAAATAAGACAATCGGAGCAACAAAAGCAGGCAACCACACAAATGGAAAGTAAAGCAGGGCAATATTAGGCTGCTCAAAACCAAATTGCTGCAAAGGTGTAGGGGCAGAGAGTAAAGCATTCGCAATAATAAATAGTAAAAGCCCAAGTCCGATGATATTCCATATCAATAAAAGGGGGCGTTGCATTTTTCCATGCTGAAAACCAAAATAAGCCACTAAAGGCACAGTAATACCTCCTAGAATATCAAAATTGCGTCCTGCAAAGGTCATCAGTTCTGGAATCGCTTTTTGTACAGCCAGCCAATACAAGCAAATCTCGACGGGTATTCGCACAATATTTAGATAGGTCAGTTTTTTCAAAGGCAAGCTATCCATAAATGCCCTTCCTCCTTTCGTCAGGAAGAGTACGAATATAGTCAGAAAGGTAGGTACAACGACGAGAACAAAGCGCGGCGGCATGGCATCCATGTTTTTAGTATAAAATAGACTGCTACTAATGAGCATTTGCAGCACTAGCCATGCTCCCAAACCGCCCGTAATCCAAACTGCTTTGGAGCGATAGCTAGAGTGTAGCATAACCCAATGAAACAAACCTAAAGTAAGCAAAGTGGTTAATCCAAAAACTAGGGGGATATAAGTTGGCAAATTTTCTAACATATCAGATGATTTTGTTTGTTTAAAATATTTGTATATGCAAGTATTTTTATAAAAAAACATTCTTTGACAATTTTGGTGGTCAGAGAACCCAAAAACCCTATTCCAATTTTTCCAGATTCGCTTTTACAGCACCAATCATCACATCCAATTGCTGAAGGTGATGTTGCCCTAGTAATTGTTCTACAGACTGATGCAGTTGCTCCCACACAGGCGTTATCTCTTCCAGCAGAGCATAGCCTTTATTACTAAGGGATAGCGCTGAATGGCGTGTATCGCTGCCTTTAGTTACCTGTACTAAGCCTTGCTGTACGAGTTTCTTCAAGTCTCGACTCATAGTAGATTGGTCGAGTACTAATTGTTCAGCTATTGTTTTTTGATTGACACCAGGAAACTTTCCTATGATAAATAAGATAGACAACATGCTCCCTCGCAAGCCAAAGGCATTAATCTTTCGTTGGTAAGCCGTATTTAATAAACGATGCAAACGCCGAACTTTTGCATTCACACACAAAATCGGATTGATATTATCAAACTTAGGCGTTGGTATTTTTTTCTCTTGCATCATACTGCAAAGGTATTTTACAATATTTGCATATGCAAGTATTTTTAAAAACTTCCCCCCTGTAAAAATGGCACTACGGTGAAAAGTGTGAGTACGCTCAACTTGATTCAATCAATTCAGCGTACATTTTCTGTTTTATACGTATTCCCTCCAATGGAACGCGTTCCATTGGGACAAAAAAGAATGACCCACACTTTTCACCGTAGTGCCATTTTTACAGAGGGAAATTATTTACGCTGTAAAAAACCTACTGACTAGAGACCAGTAAGCGCAATGAGAAGCGATTATTAAGTCTAAATTCTACACTTTATAAAGCTTCAGGGTGCCCATCCTGCTCACTAGTTGTTTTCCAGCGTTCTTCATATATCGAGCTATATTCTACTGCTATTAAAAAAGGTAAATCATCCACTTCTTGTATACCGAGATAATCTAGGAGGGGCAAGCGTTGAGTTTCATTAAAGACAAAAACTAAAAGTGACTTTGACTCTCCCGCGCTTAAGGTACTTCCTCTGGATAGTTTAAAAGTCTGGCTGAAATGACCATATTTCCAAACATCAGGATAAACCGCCTCAAAAAATGCTCTTATGTCTGCATTGTATTTTTTATGATCATGTTGTAGGTTGATTGCTTCAATAATGGCAGGACCTAGACCTTTGTTGGTCAAAAGGACTTGATAGGTGTGCGTGGAGTCTTTAGTGTTAAAATGGGCACTAAAAGACAAGCGCGGCTTTACGGATAAGCGACTTTGCTCCCGAATAATATTGGTTTGGTAAATAAAGATAATAAGGGTAAGCATACTAATAAGTATCGCCGAGATACCAAGTAATCTATCAGTGCTTATTTTTGCCATTGCATTTTCTTTATCTTTTGCCAAAGATATAGCCGAATATAAGTAATCGAGTGTAAATACTTTCCGCTACTTACAATGCTTTTTTACTTCTGTATTGCTCCAAAAACTCCCGCACGCCATTGAAGGACACCACTCGCTCTTCAAAGTGCGCTGTAGTGGCCTCTACTTCGCCATTTTGTGCACCGAGGTGATTGAGAATGTTCATCAAGTGCATTTTCATGTGGCCTTGCTGAATACCTGTGGTGACTAAGGAGCGTACTGCCCCGAAATTCTGCGCCAAGCCCGTTACTGCAATCACTTGCATGAGTTCGCGCGCGTTGGGGTTGCCTAAAATTTCGAGCGAACGTTTGGCTAAAGGATGCAATTTCGTGAGTCCTCCTACTGTACCTACAGCAAGCGGCAAATCGAGCCAAAACTTGAAGATGCCTTTATCAATACTACAGGAGCTTAGGCTACGGTATTGCCCGTCACGGGAGGCATGGGTATGTCCGCAAGCTTCTACAGCACGGAAGTCATTGCCCGTAGCTAACACCACCGCGTCTATGCCATTGAAGATACCTTTATTATGCGTTGTGGCCCGATAGGGGTCAATTTGAGCAATGCGAATAGCAGTATAAAATTTATGTGCAAAAGTCGCAGCATCCATATCTTTACAGGCCGCAGCTAAGTCCTCAATTGGGCATTCTACCCAAGCCCGTACGATACAATCAGGCGTATAGTTGGATAAAATTGCCATTACTATCGTTGCAGAAGTCTGAAGATGAGTTTGCGTGTAGTGTTTCAGACTTGTACCAAATTGCTCTAGTACCGAATTGATAAAATTCGCACCCATTGAATCGCAGGTCTCGAACGACACTTTGAGTTGATAATAATTGGGTTCTAAATGCGTGAGATTAAGTAACTCTATCTTAGTGACTCCACCACCGCGCTTTTCCATACGCGCTGTGATGGGTTTTACATCGGCTATTAGTTCGTTTTTTATAGTTTCAAAATGGGCATTTAGTAGCTCAAAATCGCCTTCATACAAGAAATGTACTTGCCCAATTTTTACGGTCGAAAGCACTTCTGCATGGAAACCACCACGTTCCAGCCAAAATTTTGCTGCACTCGAAGCCGCTGCCACTACAGAGCTTTCTTCTATCACCATAGGTACAGCATACTGCTTGCCATTGATAGAGAAATTTGGTGCAACTCCCATTGGCATCGGGTAGTTACTGATGGTATTTTCACTAAAGCCATCTAAGACTTTTTGGAGGTCTTCGTCGCTATGCCAAAAACTGGACAACTCCTCGACTGCCGCCTCATTCTTCGACAAAAAATTGTCGACCAACCATTGTATTTTCCCCGTCTTCGGAAGTTTTGAGAAACCAGAAATTGTCTTTGAATGCATCTCTTTTATGGTTTGGGGTAGAGGGTAAATAGTAGAGGGTAGAGGGTCTTTGAAACGCTTGTTATACAAGCTTTTGGCACTATCTTTAGTGGAAAAATTCATTGTCCAAATACCAAAATCTAAAAGTCCATAAGGACACACTAAGACCCTCTACCTTCTACGCTCTACGCTCTACCCATATCACTTTACACTTAAAAAAGCATTGGCTAATTCCAGACCTCGAACCTGAGCCGCTACATAAGCTTGCAAGTCTTCGTATGTACCACGCGCATGTCGCAAAAACGCCGATGCTTGCCCGTAAATACAGTCAAATTCGAGTTTATTAATTAGATAATAGCCATCTAAAAAATTGCTAATTCCGCCTGATATAATGACTTGTTTGCACCTCAATTTATTCCCCAATTCGGCTTTTACACGATTACTCAAGTGTACCATTTCTTCTGCACTATGCCCGATATGTGCAATTTGTTCATAAATCAGTTGCTTGCTTGGGTGGCTACGCAGGAGTTCCAATTTTGCAAAATTAGTGCCACCACTTGCTGCAAAATCTACTGCTTCTATCGGCAATTGGAAAAGGGTTTTCAAGCTTTCGTAGCCCATGCCTTGTCCTACTTCCTTTACTATCACTTTTACATCCACACGCTCCATGAAGTCGAGTATGGTTTGGATAGGGGGTTGTGCTATCACGTCACCTTCAGGTTGCAACCACTCTTGCATTGGATTGATATGAATAATCAGTCCATCTGCTTGTAATTTATCCAACAAATCATATACTAGATACAATTCATTGTTTTGCAACAATTGCTCGACTTGTGCAATGCCCAGATTAGCATAAAGTGGTAAATCATCTCCCATAAAGGAACGAATAGCAAAATCTTCAAGACGTTCATTCGTACGTAAAATGGAGCGACAAGAGCCTAGCCCCATTCCCATACCAAACTCCTTGCAAGCACGCGCTAGATTCTCATTGATGGTCTTCGCCAATTCCGTTCCTCCTGTCATGCTCGATACCCAAATGGGGGCATGAAGTTCATAGCCTAAAATAGGTATTTTAGGCAAACCTCCCTCTTTAGGATGTGCTGCTAATAGTGGCTCATAGTAAAAGCGCGTATCGAGTTCGCCTGTACGCACCTGCGATTGAAAAGCAAGCTCAATATGGTCACGCTTACGCTCTGAAGCCGTTGGGTCATCGTGCTGAATTGTTGGCCGTTGTTCGCTCAAATTTCGGTGAATGAAAGTCATGTTTATAAAAAATAGGCAGTAAAATCCATAATCTTACTGAATGAACAAAAGTACGCTTTTTAGATATGTCTGCAACAGTACGGGCAAAAAATGGTTTATAGAGTAGCTTTGGGAAAGGCATGATTTTGGGAATTCTTGTTACTAATGGAAGAAATACAGTCATAAATCATAGCTTAGCAGTTATAGAAAAAACAAATAAGCAACTTCGTAAACACAATCATTATCAGATACTTACATTATACACCATGCCGTAAACTTGCACTTTTTGCTTTGTCACGGTAGTCTTTATAGATGATTTTATGTACTGTACTTTGCGTAGAATTTAGTTTATTTTTGTCTATAAAATATAATGAAACAAAGCTTCACTACGTTTTGTGCGAACAAAAGCAGTTCGATAAACGTAAAGAATAAGGCAAAATATTGAAAAGAGAAGATAATTATTTAGAAGAGAGAAAAGAGACTAAGAGCATGTATAGATTTTTTCTTTTTGGCAAGGGAATTTTTATACAAAAAAGAGAATTCTAATTTAAGAATCATCATATTTCCATTCTCATCTCTACTAAATAGTTACAAATAATTAAACCCAACACATTAAGTGCAAAGTTTAAAATAGGATGACACAAAACCGCTTCCCCGTATTTTGAATGTAATCACCTAATTTTGTTGAAGAAAGACAATTTGAGAAGAAGATGAAAAATCAGTCAACTACTGCCCCAGACCAGAAAGTGTATTTCGATGACTTACCATTGAACGACCAATTATTAGACGGTCTTTACGCTATGGGCTTTGAAGAAGCCACGCCGATACAAGCAGAGGCTATCCCTGTCATTTTAGATGGTCGCGACCTCATTGCTTGCGCCCAAACAGGAACAGGAAAAACCGCTGCTTTCTTATTACCGCTTTTACACATGATTTCGGAGCTGAACCAATCAGAAACGGCTGCGCTTATCATAGTACCTACGCGAGAACTTGCTATGCAAATAGACGAACAGCTAGAAGCCTTTGCCTATTTTACGGGCTTAAGTTCGATAGCGGTATATGGTGGACAAGGCAAGGAAGCATTCAATGCAGAAAAGAAAGCCCTTTCATCGGGTGCAGATATTATAGTAGCCACGCCAGGTCGCTTAATCGCGCACCTCAATTTAGGCTATGTGAAATTTGGAGACATCAAGTATTTCATCATGGATGAAGCGGATAGAATGTTCGACATGGGCTTCATTAAGGCGATCACGCACATTACGGAACACTTGCCACGTCGCCGACAAACCTTGTTGTTTTCTGCTACTATGCCTCACAAAGTCCGGCAGTTTGCCAAGCGAAGCTTACACAATCCAGCCTCTATAAATATTGCGGTATCGAAACCTTCGGATGGTATCAATCAAAATATTTATAAAGTAGATGATGAGCAAAAATCAAGACTTTTGCAACATATCATCAAAGAACGCAAAGATGAAGAAGGCTTGACACTCGTCTTCTGTTCAAGGAAGACAAGCGTAAAAAGCACCACAGCAGAACTGAAATCAAAAGGCATTTCAGCAGGGCAAATTCACTCTGATTTGCCACAAGATATGCGAAAAGAAATGCTCCGAAAATACCAAAACAAACAACTGAAAGTATTGGTAGCTACCGATATTCTTTCACGCGGCATTGATGTAGACGGTATTACCCTAGTGATAAACTATGACATGCCAAGCGACCCCGAAGATTATATCCACCGTATTGGACGTACCGCACGAGCAGCCGCTAAAGGAACGGCGATTACCTTTGTCAATCGGGCAGATTCGCGCAAGCTTAAACGTACGGAGCAACTCATGGAACGTAAAGTGCCTGTGCTAGAATTGCCAGAGTTTTTACGACCAAAATCACGTAGACACAGTCGCCCTAAAGCAAATGGCAGTACTAATGGAAGCAAACGCAAAACAACGGAAAAGAATAGTACATCCAATACACAAAAAGATGGAAAACCAAAATCAATGCGCTCTAAGCGGCGGCATTCTTCCAGTAATGGTACAAGTAGAAAAGCCAAATAATGCGTTTCCGACAAGTTTTCTTTAGTGTCATCCTCATTGGTTTCATCTTGTATATGGGATATAAATACTTTCAAAGTATTCCATATACAGGAGATACCTTTATGTCTGTATTTTTTGCCCTCATCATACTTGGTTTTTTAGTATTTATCTTAGCCAGAATTCTTAACAATTGACTTATATGTGACATGAATTCACATGTTCTTCTAGCATAGACTTGAGATATTTGTAAATATAACTTACATTGCGTCTGATTTTTATATGCATTTCGATTACAACGCCATAAAATGATGCAGGCAAGTATATGAAAAGGCTCAATTTCTTCTCTCAGACTAGTACATCTACCTACTAAAATAATTCAATTTTATACTCGCCTGGTCATAAGCAAATTAAGTTTATTTGGTCTACTTGTATTCAAGTAGCACCTCTCACTAGTTGTCATTTTTTACTGAAAAAAATCGGATTATAATATATATCTCATGCTTGATCTATCCTTATCCTTACGTACAATATTAGTTTTTATCTATATGTGCTGTTGCGGATGTTTAATCGCGCAAAACAATATAGCAATTGCTGAAAACTACGCCCAAGAACACGCCACAACTTTCGGTATCCATCCTGATATTGAATGGCGTGTTTCGGATGTGATAGGTAATACAGGAGGCATCTCACACGTCTATCTACAACAAACCTATCAGAATATTGATGTAGAAGGTAGCATGCTCAGTATTCATTTAAAGAATAATGAAGTCATGTATGCTTCGGGGAATTTCATAGCTAAAATCAGACAATTTGTAGGCAATAATAGCAGTCGGAATATTAATAGTACAACTGCTCTACAAAACACACTCAACCATCTATCTTTATCCACCTCCAATGTCCCGATGAATCCCTCCCTAGTAGAAGGCGGTGCTACGGAACGCACCTTTTTTGACCTGAATGACATAGCTTATAAAGACGTAAAAGCAGAATTAGTATACACCCAACATACACCTAAAGATGTTCGTTTGACATGGGATGTGGAACTATCTGAAAAAGACACATTTAGTGTGTGGAGTGTGCGAGTGGATGCCAATACAGGAAATATTCTTCATAGCAAAGATTTGGTATTAAATTGTGATTTTGGAACACCCGATGCTTGTGCAAATACACCAGCCCATAAAGCCTGTTCATCGCATACGCATAACATAAAAACAAAAAATACTAATACACTCGCCAATAGCTATACCGTTATCCCCTACCCTATCGAAAGTCCGAATCATGGCAGTTTTTCTATAGTTACTAATCCCGCCGCCGCAAATACTACCGCCTCGCCGCTTGGTTGGCACAATGACGGAAATACTACCTATACCACTACACAAGGTAATAATGTATTAGCCCAAGAAGATATTGATGCTGATGACGGAACTGGAATACAAGCAGATGGCGGAGCAAGTTTAGACTTTAATTTCACATTCAATCCTGAACAAGCACCACGTGTCGGAAATAACCTCTTTGCATCTATCACCAATTTATTCTACTGGAATAATATCATGCATGATATTTTCTATAATTATGGCTTCGATGAAGAAAGTGGCAACTACCAGAATAGTAACTTTGGAAGAGGTGGCGCAGCAGGTGATTTCGTAATAGCTGAAGCTCAAGATGGTGTAGATAAAAATAATGCCACTTTCTTTACTTCAGGAGATGGAGAAAGTCCGCGCATGCAAATGTACCTTTGGGATGCCCCCGTGAGTGGTGAACCACCCTATTTTAGAGTCACGCAACCTTCCACTATAGCTGGAGACTATGGTTTTTTAGTAGCACTATTTGGGCCGAGTGCATTTGAGAAATTTGGCAATTTAGTTCTGGTAGATGATCCTGGAAGTTCATCCAATGAAGCTTGTAGTGCACCTGCCAATGCCGCAGCTATTTCTGGCAATATAGCTCTTATAGATAGAGGAGGTTGCGAATTTGGCACAAAGGTATTGAATGCAGAAAATGCTGGAGCAACTGCAGCAATAGTTTGTAATAATGACCCTAACGGTATCGTGACGATGGGACCTGGCGCTGTAGGTAACAATGTTACTATTCCTGCGATAATGATTAATCAGGCGGATTGTGCTCTCATTCGTGCCCGACTGCCCAATGTGACTGTGGCGATGAAGGCGACAGTCAATCTATTAGATGGTGATTTTGATAGTGGTATCATTGCACACGAATATGGTCATGGGATTACTATACGCCTAACAGGTGGACGCAATAATGCATATTGCTTGGTAAATGAAGAGCAAATGGGCGAAGGCTGGAGCGATTTCTTTGGCTTATGTATGACTACCGACCCCTCCTCGCATAATGCTGACACCCCACGAGGAGTAGGTACTTACGCGCTCAGTCAACCTCCTACTGGTTCAGGCATTCGTCCTTTTCCTTATAGTCGCGATATGAGCGTAAACCCTGTAACCTATGCCGATGTAGCCAATACCAGCTTTACCCGACCACATGGCATCGGTTCTATTTGGTGTTCCATGATTTGGGATTTGTATTGGAATTTGGTAGATGACTACGGCTATGATACAGATTTGTATAATGGTACAGGTGGTAATAATGTCGCTATGCGTCTTGTCACAGAAGCCTGTAAATTTCAACCTTGCCTACCTGGTTTCGTAGATGGACGCGACGCTATACTCGCAGCCGACGAAGCTATTTATAATGGCGCAAATCAATGTGCCATTTGGGATGCTTTTGCACGACGCGGACTTGGTTATAGCGCAAATCAAGGCAGTAGTGGCGACCGCTTCGATGGCGTGGAAGCCTTTGATTTGCCACCTACGGCACTAGTAGGTATCAATTTTGCAAAAACAGCTAGTCAGACAGAAGTAAGCTGTGGCGATGTTGTCACCTTTACAGTATCTGCTAACACACCAGTTAGTCTAGATTGTATTCCATTACCTTCTAATATTAATGTACAAGATATACTACCCCACGGAATGAGTTATGTGAATGGCTCTGCATCGAACGGTGGCTCAGAAAGTGGTGGTCTTATTACTTGGCCGACTATTCCCAACTTTACCAGTAATATCAACTACACTTACCAAGCACTAGTAGATTGCGCAAATATCCCACGCCCAACTCCTGCTACCGTTATTGACGATGAGGTGGAAAACGGTATCAATCCTCTACTTAGCACCAGCAACTTTACGAGTCTCAGCAATTGGCAAATTACTAATTCACAATCCTTTAGTGGTACTCGATCTTGGTATGCCGAAGAATTGGAATCGTTTCCCGCTACTCAAGAAAATCAGTACCTCACTATAGGACCATTTATGCTACAAGGCCCATCAGAGTTAAGTTTTCAACATCTTTTTGATACAGAAAACACATGGGATGGTGGACAAATAGAAATATCGCTAGACAATGGAATAAGTTGGCAAGACTTAGGCGATGATATTACGCAAAATGGCTACAACAGCTATATCGCTAACAACTCTGCTAACTTAGCCTTTTCAGGCTTGAGTAATGGCAACGCTAGCTGGATAGAAACAAAAGTTGATTTAAGCAACTATGAAAACTGTATTGTATTGGTGCGTTTTAATTTCTATTACGATGCGTTTGAAACGGGATTGGAAGGCAATAATATTAATGATGGTTGGTATGTTGATGACATCAAACTCACGACCAAAATAAACGCTGCTTTACTTAATAAAGCTAGTTTAACAGGCGGAGGTGATACCTTCGATGCCTATACTTGTATTGAATTAAATACAGTAGCTGCCGCAGTAAAAGTAGTACTAAAAGGTTCGCATGCTGAAGGCGCATCCATGAATAATGATTTAGCCGACTTACTGCCTACTACAGAGCCTTATACGGACTTAGGCTTTATGCACATAAGCGGTGGCGGCAATGAAACCATCGAGCCACAAGCATTAAACTTAACAGGAGGTGACGCAATAGTAGATTGGGTTATTGTAGAATTGCGCGATCCAAGTACGCCTAGCACGGTCGTCGCGACGCGCTCAGCACTTGTGCAAGTGGATGGCGATGTAGTGGATATGGATGGTAAATCTTCTGTTTCTTTCTACGCACCTGCGGGCAACTATCATGTAGCAGTAAGGCATCGAAATCATTTAGGCGTGATGACTGCTGCTCCACTCAACTTTAATTAAGTTCCCTCTCTAAAAAATCCGCTGATTTGGGGTTGATAAGCGCGAATCAGCGCATTTATTTAACAGCTAGAAATTTAGTACTGTGCGCTTAAAGTATGAAAAGCTATCTTTGTGAGCAAAAGCGCAC